>JAEOTW010000036.1 GCA_016839655.1 Promethearchaeota archaeon
AGAAAAACTGTCTCTGAACAGACAGAAGTTGTATTTAGCGAAGGGTGTCCTCTTAAAGAAAAATCAAAGGAAGGCTTTAATGATGCTATTACTATCACACGGGATGCAGACCTCGTCGTCTTAGTCTTAGGGATTTCACCTCGCCTTGAAGGAGAAGAAGGCCAATCAGTTGAATCTGACTTAGGAGGGGACCGACTTGATATTGGATTACCTGGTAGTCAGGAAGAATTATTGAAAGTAGTTTACGAGCAAGGAAAACAAATCGTATTAGTATTGACAGGTGGAAGTGCCCTCTCATTTAATTTTGCAAAAGAAAAAATACCATCTATATTATACGCATGGTATCCCGGTGAAGAGGGAGGTAAAGCAGTTGCCGATATCATTTTCGGAGATTACAATCCCGCGGGGAGATTACCTGTTACTTTCTATAAATCCAATGTTGACTTACCAGATATTAGAGATTATAGTATGGTGGGAAGAACATACAGATATTTTGAAGGGGAACCACTATATCCATTTGGATATGGCTTAAGTTATACTGAATTTAAGTATAGCTCTTTGAAAATTTCATCAGATGTAATTAAAGACGGTGAATCTGTGAAAATTACTGTTGATGTAGAGAATATTGGGGAGAGAAAAGGCGAAGAAGTTGTCCAATTATACCTCAGTCAAACTTCTCAATTATTTAGACTTCCAATACGAGAATTAAAAGGTTTTGTGAGAATATTTCTTGGTGTACATGAGAAGAGAACAGTGATCTTCGAAATAGATAAAAGAGATTATTCCGTTGTGAATATGAAAGGTGAAAGAATTATACATCCTGGAGAAGTCACAGTGTTTGTTGGAGGATCACAACCCGGATTTATTGAAAATCCCTCTGAAGTTCTTACTACGAGTTTTCTAATTTTGTAATTTACTCTCTACTACTTGAAAATTGGATTATAAATTTATCTAGATAAATTCATTAACTTAGTTGAGAATAATTAATAACATTCATCTTTATTAAAATGCTGATTTTTATCATTCCATATCTTGAAAGCATTTTCATTTTCCAAATCAGCATTCGCTACCGTTTCGCTGAAACTGGAATAGATATCTTCTCTGTTACATGGGTTTTATTAACAACATTTTCTTCAGATTAAATAGACGATAATAATTAAGGAGGTTTGGGATTTTATTAACTATAAAGAAATTTTGATGGATTTGCAATGACTTTTACTATATTATTGCAATTTGTATTTCTATAAATCCATAGAGAATTGCAGGATTACCACTTCGATTTTTTGTCACGATATTGTGGCAGTTTGTCACAAAGGTTTAAATATCATGGTTTCCATTTTTTGGTCACTGATTAATATTCAGTATTAAAAAAAAAATAGAATTTTGATTAATATAATGAAAGGGGTTTTGTATGTCAGTTAATGGTGATTTTATAGCTGGAAGACCATTAGTATTAGATAATGGGACCGGAATATCTAAGAATGGTTATGCGGGTGAAGATCAACCACGTTCTGTTTTTCCAACCGTAATAGGAAAACCGAAATATGGAAATATTATGCCTGATGTGAAAGAGTATTCAAGAGAATGGTACGTTGGAGAAGAAGCAGTAGAACTCAAGGGGCTAATGAATCTCCATTTTCCAATTGAACACGGAGTTGTTGATGATTGGCCTTCTATGGAACGATTATGGCATTATACATTTTTTACAGATCTTAGAATTGATCCATCCGAACATCCAATTCTCTTAACGGAGGCACCATTAAATCCTCGGTTAAATAGAGAAAAAATATCAGAGATAATGTTTGAAACATTTAACGTACCCGGATTGTATGTTGCTACACAAGCAGTATTGTCACTTTATGCTTCTGGTAGGACGACTGGATGTGTTATTGATATTGGAGATGGAGTCTCGCATATAGTACCAATATTCGAGGGTTTCGCTTTAAGCCACGCAATTCAAAGAGTTGATCTCGCAGGTAGAGATATCACAACTTATTTAAAGAGATTACTAAGGCAAAGAGGTTATAATTTCACAACTTCAGCAGAAATGGAGATTGTAAGAGATATCAAGGAAAAACTTTGTTATATTGCTATGGATCCTGAAAAGGAAGTAATCCTCTCGAAGAGGGTATCTGGTATGGAAAAAAGTTACATGATGCCTGATGGTGAAGTGATTAATGTAGGGATCGAGAGATTTTTAGCTCCCGAGTGTTTTTTTAATACATCGGTTGTAGGGAAAGAGTTACCACCTTTAGACGATCTAATTGTTGGAGCAATTTCTGAGTGTGATGTAGATCTTCGGAGAGATCTTTACAGTAATATCGTTCTGTCAGGCGGTTCCACTATGTTTCCAGGAGTTAAAGAACGATTAACAAAGGAGATAAAAGAATTGGTTCCCGATTCAGTTGATGTAAAAATCATAGCACCTCCAGAAAGAATGTATTCTGTATGGATAGGGGGTTCAATATTAAGCTCTCTAAAGAATTTCAGAAGGATGTGGATAACAAGGCGAGAATATAAGGAAATGGGTCCTGAAGTAATACATAGGTGTTTTTAATTAAATTTTTTTTTTTTATTTTTATGAGATGGAGATAGAATGGAAGAAGTATTATCGAAAATTGATAGGGATATTAAAAAAGATCCTGGAATCTTAGCAGCAGTAATTATTGAAGGAGCTAAAAGATTACTCTATTCAACGGAAAATTGGGATATTAGCAAGGATATTGATTACATTAATTCTATTTGGGGTACAACAGAAGAGCGATATTTATATCTTTCAGGAAATAAATATACTATAATACAGAATACCATAGATAGAATTATTGCTGTTTCTTTTGATAAAACGGGAAAAGCCGTAAAAACGCAAGAAAGTGTTATTGGATTTAAAGATAATGAGAGGACTGTGCTATGTAAAATTCCCCAAGATCGCACTGGTCAAATGTTACTATTAGCGGTGCCAAAAACAGTTAATATTTTAAGAGAACTTAGTTCAAAAGAACCGTATATGGGTCCAGATACAATGCTTGGAAAATTAGAAGATTTGAAATGGACAACACCAAAAGTTTTACTTAATGAAAGTTTAAATCTACAAAATTTAGGTTTATTACGATTTGGATTGAATGAGAGCGAAGCAGAAGTGTATTTAACTTTTCTTAAAAAGGGAGAAGAGGGCGATACTATAGGTAATATCAATAAAGAATTATTACATCTAAAGAGAACTCACATTTATCGGATTATGGAAAGATTGGAAAGAAATGGATGGGTCAGACAGGTAATAGAACCCAGACAGAGAGCTCAAAAGTATAGAGCTATCTCTTTAGATCACATTATTGATGATTTTATAAAACAACGCGAGAAAGAACTCACTATTTTAAAGAGTTTTCGATTCATTCTTGGGGAGAAACTTGAGAATGGATGGATTGATATTTCGGAGTTAGAACATGACTTGCAGAACATGTATAGCAAAGAATATGACTTTAACAATCTTGGAGTTACAGGTGTAGAAAAGGACTGTGGTTTATTGATTTTTGAATATGAGAGCCCAGTCGATAATCATATTGTAATCAGAGCGGCTCTGCAATTATCTTTTGAAAAAATTAGAGCAAAACTATTCGTATGGGAAGATATTGATGATGATATCGAAAGAGGGTATAAAAATCCTGACTTGGAGGAAATTAAAATAGTTGATAAAAAGGTTTTAGATTATTATGGTTCTGAAATATACATCAGATTTAAAAAAGGAACTAAAACTGCGAATAATGTTGGAGAAGATTGGTACATTGCTGTGAAACAAGTAGCCGTCCCTATTGAAAACAAAATCTATATTGTTTGGGGCTCTGAGGAAAAGTTCACTATTTTGTTGAATATGATTTTAAAATTAGGATAAAAAGATATACTCTCTAATTAGTGAGTATTGTTTATGATTAATAAATCGAAAATATCAGTTTTAATTTCATATTTGCTTTTTAAATCTGTTTGATCTAAAATATTTCGTATTTCTTTAGGTGTATATCCTGCCATAATCGAGGTTTTCCAATAATAACTTATCTCTTTAGAGATCATTAATTTTGCGATGTTAAATATTACTTTAGCACCTAATCCAATATCTCTACGACCATCACCAACGCAAAAAATTCCATTTGGCTTTATAATTCGAGCAATTTCGTTAAAAACACGTATTGGATTATCCCAGTGGTGTAAGCTATCATGGGTTATGATAACATCAAATGAATTGTCTTTTAATTGAAACATATCTGTAGCATCTCCGTGCAAAAACACAATGCGATCTTTAACACCTTCTTCTTCTATGTTTTTATTTGCGACCCTAATCATATCTTCCGATATTTCCAATCCTGTTATTTCTAATGTAGTGTTTTCCTGAGCCATGATAATAGTTATCCACCCAGGTCCAGGACCAATTTCAAGAACTTGAGAATTGTCCTTTACATTTAATTCGTATAGAATAAACTTCACAAAATTACGATATTCTTTCATCCTTTTTTTAAATTCTTCGTTTAATTCTTCCATACTGAGCTCGGGCATATCTGTGATTGCTTCTCCTTCAGGAACTCTTGGAGGAATTTTTTTGTTTTTTGATTTACTCATTTCTCTTTTCACATTTTTTTGTTATAGTACTAATAAAATCGGATTTGTATTTAAAGCTCAGTTTGTTGTCAAGGAGCGTTGACAACTAGATTAAATATTAATATAGCCCGAGTAATTCAATTATATAGTTATGGAAGAACACAATATAAAATCAGAAATTGCTGAAAAATACAAAAACGATATTATTTCATTTGGATTATTGGAAGATGAAGCGATCGTATATTTATCATTATTGAAACGAGGATCAAGAGGAGAGGTTGTAGGACGCATTAAAGACGAATTAGAGATTGGAAGGACTACAATTTATGCTATAATGGAGAGATTATCCGCGAAAGGATGGGTAAATGCTGAAGAGATATCTGAAAATCCTAGAAGGATCAAGTATATTGCAAAATCACCTTATATAGTATTTAATGAAAAGATTGAGAAGAAGGAAAAGGAACTGAAAATGTTAGAAGAATGTAGCCTTTATATCGGAGACAACCTTGAACAAGTATACCAAGGAGCAAAAAAACTGACAATTAATACAATACATCCAGGAGGATATAAATATTTAAAACCGTTAGTGGAAAAAGGTTGGAAAATAAAGTCGGAAGTAATAGAATATTCAGATTCAGCTGAACGATTAACACTTGATTACGAATTAAAAGGTCATGAAGGATTTCCAAAAGATTGTGGTCTAATAATCTTTAATTTCAACAGAAATATTGAAAATGATGAAAATCTAATAAATGAAGCAATTAGAGTATTTAAATCTAAAACAGAATATGAAATACGCAACGATAAAATTCCCGGATTTGAAGATGTAAAGATTACAGATACAAGCTTCCAAAGTTACCCCGGATTTGATGTATTTATCAAATTAAAATACAAGAAGAAACAGTGGTTAGTGGGTAAAGAAGTTGTTCTTCCTATTCAGAAAAAAATTTTTATGTTATTTGGAAATCCAGGCAATTTTCAAGTTCTTTTTGATACAATAGTATATTTAGAAGGTTTCCATCATCTAGTCTGAAATTCGATTAATCTGATTTTTGATTTTAATATAAAAATCTGTAACAATTTTTTGTCTTTGCTTGGCTATTTTTTTTGATTCGTTTAAGTATAGTCTATCCTTTAATTGTAAAATTTTATGTTCTAAATGATTAATCACCTGTTCAATTCCCCCTCCATTTTTGACTGTGAACCCTATGGTCCTATACAAACCTATTGCTCCTAATGCGTCCAATTTATCTGCATCGAATAGAATTTTAGCTTCGAGGGTTTTAGGTTCCATGTCATTAGAAAAGGAATGAGATCGGATACAGTGAATAATATTTTCAACATCTTCAGGGGCAATTTTAAATTTATTATTTATTATGAATTTTTCTACGGTTTCAGCTGAAGTTTCAGCGTGATTTTTTGTCGTATTATCCGTATTAAGATATCTTCCTACATCGTGAAGTAAAGCTGCAATTTTTAATACGATTAAGTTAGCATTTAACGCAGCACCGATTTCTAAACTTA
>JAEOTW010000037.1 GCA_016839655.1 Promethearchaeota archaeon
AATTTTTTTTCAAATATATCTTCTAGCAATTCAAGTAGTTTTGTTACGGGTATATCTAATAAAGTGATTTCTAGATGTCTTCCACGTGTGGCATCTTCAATCCTTACTGTTTTTGAAGCGACAATTTTTAAAGTAGTAAGTTGGCGAACATATTTTCTAAAACTCATTTTAACGTGCGGTTCAATTGAATAGTTCTCACATACTGCATTATACTCATCAAATGCATCATCAACTAAGGTAAAAGGTTCACCTTTATCTATCAATGAACGCACAATTCCGTACAATGCTAATAATTCTTGGTCTTTTAATTGATCCACTATATCATTTCTAAAAGTAGGATATACATCATTAGAGGCTTCTCTAATTACATCCGCGTTCATACGATCCATACCTTCCTTATCGCAAAATGAGCCACTTTTCCGTAAAATTTCGATACCATGTCTCATGTTCTTATGATCTACCACAATTTGACCAACCATTGTTAATAGCTCCTCGTCAATAACATTCTCTTTTAATGCAAGTTCACTACGATATTCGAGAATTTGAAGGGACTCATCAAAATTATAGGGTTTTAATATAATTTTTTCATTTAATCTGCTTAATATTCTCTCTGTTTCAATTGTCATCCAGTCTTTACTTCTTGAAACTAAAAGTAGAGATAATTTAGCGTTTTGATGACCAAATGTCTCTGCAATATCAAGAAATGCGAGAACTTCATCTGGTTTTAATAAATGAATCTCATCAATAACTAATAGCATGTAACCTTTATCCCGAATAAGTTGTGAGAGGATAAGCTTTAATGCTTCATCGTCACTGAACCCACGACCGCTGCCGTGCTGATATTTGGCGAGTAACTCTCTAATTATCTTGCTTTTGGAACGAAAATTAATACAATTAAAATATTCTAAAAATAACTTAACATCATTTTCAATTGCTATAGTTCTGAATTGTTTTCCAAAGAACCTTGCAGTGCAGGTTTTCCCAACTCCACCTTTCCCCAAGATCAAACAATTAATGGAAGGTTGCTCCTTTTCTTCCATAATCCTTCTGTAATTAAATATCAATGTTTTTAGAGCTTCATCTCGACAATATAATTTCTCTGGGACATAACTTAAATCAAGGGAACTTGCTTGTCTAAAAACTGACTTTTTCATGAATTGCTTTCTGAATTCATCCTCGTCCATGGTAAATCGAGTAAACCTAGCATATAATTTTGATATATAAGTAATAAAAGAACAATTTAAGTATAAATTTTCTTATACTTGTTAAGTTATGTTTTTTCTATAAAAAATTTTTTAATTAAAAATATAGATTTATACTACAACTTATCTAAATTGTTTAAAGGATGCATCTGGGAATAAGACTCTTTTAATTTAGTTATATCATTTTTGGCATAAATTCGTGTTGTATTCGGACTTGAATGCCCTAAAATATCTTGTAATTCACTAATATCCATGCCAGAACGTCTTAGATGAGTTGCACCTGTATGTCTGAAAACATGAGGTGTGATAATCTTGGAATCTGCAAATCCACATTTCTCTTTTATAGTTTTAATATCAGTTTGTATAACTCGTGGACTTAATTGTTGGTTTCTCGTATTGACAAGTAGAAATTCTTCAGAATCATATCTTATCCGATTTTTAAGATGTTCTTCAAATATTTCTAGAGTTCTTTGATCAACAGGTACTATTCTCTCTTTGTTTCCTTTTCCTCGGAGTCGTATATATCCTCTTTCAAAATCAATATCTCTAATCCTTATGTTGCATAACTCACTTACTCTAGCCATAGTAGAATATAATAGTCTGATAATTAAATAATATCGCTCACTTTTACGAGAATTGAATAATTGACGATCTTTTAATTTATTAAAAATCACTTCCATATCAGAAATTCTTAAAAACTTAGGTAAGCTCTCTTCAAGTTTGATTTTTGGTGTTTTAATTGTACTCATAGGATCTTTTTCCATAAACTCATTTAAAGTTAAGAATTTGAAATATGATCTCAATGATGCGATTTTTCTTCCAACTCCTTTCTTAGTATAATTCAACTCATTCAATTTTTTTAAGAATAGGCGAATTTTTTGGCGTAATAGGGGAGAATTAATTTGGAGATCTCCCACAAGCTCTATAAATTTCTGAAGATCATATCGATATGCCTTAATAGTGGAGGAAGCACATCCTTCTTCGACTTCTTTGGCTATTAAGAAGTCGTCTATAAAATCAGAAATTTTGTAATTTTCCATATTATATGGAAATTATCTAGATAATACAAAATATTGTGTAATATGTAGGTATGTATATCACAAAAAGACACTTATTTTGTTTATTTTGCTGGTCCGTACCAACCTTGTTTTATATATAGATATGCATTCATTGCAGCTGTAGTTGCTTCACCTGTAGCAGTGGTTACCTGTCGTATTCCCCCAGTTACATCACCTGCAGCATATACTCCTGGAAAATTAGTTTCTTGATTTCTATTGACTTTAATACAATTATTTTCATCAAGTTCAATACCAGCTTGTTTCGCTAAATCACTCTGTGGCTCAACTCCTATTGCAATGAAGAGAGCTTTTACATCAATATTAGAGATCTCACCAGATTCATGATTTTTGATTTTTAACTCCCCTAGCTTACCATCTTTAGTTATAGCTTCCTCAATGGTGCAATTGTACATCGATTCAACATTGGGTAATGAATCAACCTCATCTACGATACAAGCTTCTGCTCGCATACAGTGTCGTCTATGAATAAGATATACTTTTTTTGCAATACCTGAAAGATAAATAACCTCTAATCCTGCTGTATTACTACCACCAACAGTAGCAACTACTTGATCCCGAAATAATGGACCATCACAAGTAGCACAGTAAGAAATTCCATTACCAACTAAATCATATTCATTTGATAATCCAAGTGACATATGTTTCGAGCCAGTTGCAATAATAATTGCCTTGCCTTTTATTTCACCTTCATAAGTAGTTATTGTCATTTTCTTTGGATTTATGGCAGAGACTTCATTATAGAAGAAAGATGTACTCCACTTTTCAGCTTGAGCTCTCATTTTTTCTGTTAAGTCAAGGCCATTAATACTCTCAAATCCTGGATAATTCTCAATCTTAGGAGCAGTACCCGCCAAGCCTCCAAAACCCTTATTTTCAAACAAAGCAGTCTTTAATCCCATTCGTCCACCATAGATTGCGGCTGTTAATCCCGCAGGACCCCCTCCAATAATCAAAAGATCAAATTCATTTTCATTAGACATTTTTATTACCTTTAATTAGTAGGATATTCAAATCCACCCATATTAATCTTAATAATTGTATAAATTTTTTCAATTTTTTCTATAAATTATATTATTAAAAATAAAGAGAAACGGATTATGTTATGATTTTTATTCTCTTTTTAATTGTCGAAGATATTTACAAGCATTTATTCCCGCACGTCCACCTTCCGCTACAGCAAAGATAACTTGAAATGCTCCTCCTGTACAATCACCTGCAGCATAAACTCCTTTAAGATTTGTTTTTTGTTCTTCATCTACTTTAATATTTCCCATATCATCTAATTCTACTCCAGCCTTCTTGAAAATAGAATTCGATGATATATGTGATAAAATAAATAAACAACTTAATTCAAATTCTTTTATATCTTCAATATCTTCTGATTCTGGTTTAATCGATTTACATAAAATCTTCTGAATCGTACCTTCTGTATTCGGAATGGCTTCTATTATTTCCAGGTTTTCGAAAATTTCTATTCCAGCTTCTTTTATTTCATAAACTTTTTCAGGTAATTTTTCTATCCCTACATTTGTAATTATCCTTACTATACAACCCATTTGTTGAAGGCTTAAAGCATCATCTAACATTTCTTCGTCATTACCATATAGATAGACTACTTTATCCTTATACATTGGTCCATCCCATAATGCACTGTAAGAAACACCAAATCCAAGTAGAGAATCCTCTCCTTTAATTATTTCTTTTCGAGTGCCTCCACCCGTGGCAATAATAACAACGTCTGATGTTATATTTGTGGTTCTCGTTGACGTTCTATTTACTCCCATCCCTAGCATAAGTGAAATTACATCACTTTTAATAATTCTCACATTCTCTGAATAACTCTCAGCATGAGTTCTAAATTTTTCTAACAGTTTTTTTCCTTTAATATCAATTTCTCCAGGCCAATTTTGAATTTCTTTTGTTTTTGTTAAAGCAGATGATTCCTTACCATCAAGAATTATTACATCTCTGTTTGCTCGAGCACAATATATCCCCGCAGTTAACCCTGCTGGACCACTACCAATAATAAGAATTTCACAATTTAATTCATCCATAGAATTCCCTTTTTAGAACTATTTTTATATGTATTATATATCTCCTATTACTATAATATTAAGAAAAATTTCTAATTAAGTTAATATTATGTTATAAGAACAGTTTTAATTATAAATCAATTTGGTAGCAATTGATTAATAATTTATTTAATTTGAAGAAATTTCTCCTGTATAAAATTTTAAATCTTTCTTACGTATTCCTAATTTTTTCTTAAGCCCCCTATCATTAATGAAAAAAGGGATAAATAATACGATTCCTAGTGCATTGATTATTATTAATAGGTGTAGAAAGGGATGAAGTATAATGTAATTCACAGCAGGAAATATATAGTTTGTTAGTAATGAAATTGGATTGAAATCAGTAAAACCAGTTGTTATTACAATCATATCAATATCTGGAATCATGAAAATGTTCTGTTCATTAGTACCTCTAGCAGCATGCACCTTCCCCCAAAAGAGGTTCCACCATTGATAACCATACCCTGAAATGGGTGACCTATATTGTGGAAATACAACTGAAGAACTAGTAGCTTGAATAGTCCATTTTCGAGATATTATTTGTTGATCTTCCCATTTTCCTTCCATTTGATATAGGTACCCTAATTTTGCCATATCTCTTGGTCTCAAATACAGAAGTGTACCACCATTAGGATTTCCTTGAAGATCAACGGACCATACATAATCTGTAATACCTAAAGGTGTGAAAAGATATTCCTCTGCAAATGCTAATGTACCATTTGGAGTTACTTGGTTAAGAATTGCAGAGAGTAGATGTGAAGCCCCAGTATTATAATTCCATCTTGAGCCAGGTGAATCAATCATAGGTAGATCTAATATATATTGCACACTATCGCTACTTGTCCACATAGGATTGAAATTAACACTATCTGACCATTCAAATCCAGGTGTCATTGTTAATAAATGCTCAATTCTAATATTTTGTTTTCTTAAATCCCAATTATCAACAGTTCTATTAGGGAAATAATCGAGAATATAGTCATCAATTCCTTTAATATAACCTTTATCAATCGCAATTCCAATTAATGTTGAGGTGAAACTCTTTGTCACTGAATACAAATGGTGTACATCATTTTCATCGTATAATCCGGAGGGATAAGTCTCATATATGAGATATCCGTTTCTTATAATTAGTAAGGAATCAATGCTAAGTCTCCAACCACTAGATTGGATAAGATCATCCATCTCAAGAATTCTTTGGGAATCAATTCCTTGTTCTTGAGGTAAAGAAGTAATCCAATCTGTTGTAGGCCAAGTATCAGGATTATTTGCGCCCAATTTAATATTCTTATCATAAGAATAATTTTCATAGAAAATATTTTGAGCGCTAAAGAAAAAAAGACAACCGAAAAAAAAGATGATTAAGCTTAGTTTTAGGTAATAAGTTTTTATGAACTTTCACAATTGGAATGTAATTCAATTGTTATTATCATTATTCATTTATTTTTAAATATTGCAGATCTTCTAAAACCATAGACTCGATATTAAAACACATTAAAATAAATTTCATCTTAAAATCCTACGTTAATAAATAGAACTTGATAATTTGATTATTTTGTTTTGAAATTCATAATCTTTTAATGATTTAAGAAATTTTGAGTGTTATTATTATCAATCTGATTTAAAAAAAAATCTAAAAAAATACGTGAAAAATTATGAGTGTACCACCAATTTTAATTGTTACATTGGTCGCTGGAATAGTATCAATAGTAATGGCTCTATACTTTAGATACTTAGTATTAAAAGAAGATCCAGGAAATGAAAGGATGCAAGAAGTAGCGGGTTATATAGAAGAAGGAGCAAAAACTTACATTAAAGTTCAGTATAAAATATTGGCAATATTTGTTTGCGGCTTATTTCTTATCATCCTCTTTCTACTGCCATCTGTAACAAATCCAGGTACTTTTAATTGGGAACAAGCAGTTGCATATTTGATTGGTGCTCTTGGATCAATGTTAGCTGGCTGGTTAGGGATGTACGTAGGAGTTAAAGCAAATACAAGAGCTGCTCAAGGTTGCACTATGAGTACAAAAAAGGGTTTTGATATTGCCTTTTTTGGAGGTTCAGTAATGGGATTAGCAGTTGTGGGAGTCGCTTTAATAGGAGTTTCAGTACTCTATTGGATTTTTGAGGAACCTCTAGTTATATTAGGTTTTAGTTTTGGAGCCAGCAGCATTGCTCTTTTTATGAAGTGCGGAGGTGGAATATTTACTAAAACTGCAGATGTTGGTGCAGATTTAGTAGGTAAATCAGAATATGATCTTCCTGAAGATGATCCAAGGAATCCCGCAACTATCGCTGATAATGTTGGTGATAATGTTGGAGATATTGCAGGAATGGGAAGTGATCTATTCGATTCTTATGTTGCATCTATTGTAGCAGCAATGATGCTAGCTGCTGCTTTTGGTATCGTAGGTGTTATAGAAGCACCTATGGGAGATGTAGTACTAACATCTGGAGGAACTGCTATCCTAATAGTAACTCCAGTAATCTTATGTGGAGTTGGATTATTAGCTTCACTTATAGGGATATATTTCATTAAATTGAAGGGTTCAGAAGAACCAGGAAAAGCTTTGAATACGGGAACTTATTTTGCGACATTAATCTATTTTGGACTCTCGGCTTTATTCACATTTTTCCTTTCAATTAGTGATGCTACAATATCACCAGCAGAAATAGGTTTGTTGTGGCGACTTTGGGGAACATCGGCTATTGGACTTATTTCTGGAATTATATTAGGCTTTACAAGCGATTATTTTACAAGAGATGATAAGAAACCTACACGCAATATAGCTAATTCTGCTAAAGAAGGCCATGCCGTAGTAATTCTTTCAGGAATCTCATATGGACTTCTGAGTGTTGTTCCACCAGCAATAGGGATCGTAATAGCTATGGCAATCGCATTTTGGTTAGCAGGTTTCTTTGGGGTTGCTATGGCTGCCGTCGGCATGTTAGCAATTGTAGGAACAATTGTTTCAAACGATGCATATGGTCCTATTGTGGATAATGCTAGGGGTATTGCTGAACAAGGGGCATTAGGAGATGATGTAATCCGTACAGCTGATCGCTTAGATTCCGCAGGTAATACCGCAAAAGCAATTACAAAAGGATTTGCGATAGGAGCGGCAAATCTTACGGTATTAGCATTATTATTTTCTTTTATTCAAGAAGCAAATAATCAAGGTGCTGGTATTACAGCAGTCGATTTATTAAGGGTAAATGTATTAATAGGAGCATTTATTGGTGTTGTAGTTCCTGCATTATTTTCAGCTTTATTAATCTTAGCAGTTCAAAGAAATGCCGCTAAAATGGTTGATGAAATTCGCAGACAATTTGAAGAAAATCCTAAAATCTTAACGGGTGAGGAAGCCGCTGACTTTAGTAAAACTATCGATATCGCAACTAAGGGATCGTTAAGAGAACTAGTGTTCCCTAGTATTATTTCAATTGTAATACCCCTAGTTATTGGAATACTATTTGGTGTTGCAGCTTTAGGGGCTTTCTTAGCTGGTGCTATTTTATCCGGATTTGTCTTCGCTGTGTTTATGTCTAACAGCGGTGGAGCATGGGATAATGCAAAAAAGTGGATTGAAGACGGTAACCTTGGAGGAAAAGGAACAAATATACATAAGGCTTCTATAACGGGAGATACTGTTGGAGATCCATTTAAAGATACTGCAGGTCCAAGTATAAATACTTTATTGGTTGTAATGTCTTTAACAGCGTCAATATTTCTACTTTTTCTAATGCTTTTTAATGCTGGAGCAGGTCTTATAATTTTCTAATAAATAATATAAAATTTATTTTTCTTTTTTTTCAAAATTTTCTAAGAAGTGGATTAAGGAGCAATTTCATTTCTTTAGTCTAAGATTTAACAAAATTAAATAAATCTTCTAAATTTCCCTAATATAAATCTAGTTAATTAACCAAATAAAAAATATAAACTTAAAAATGAAATAAACATGTTTGATAAATCTCATTGTTCTGAATGTGAAAATATAGATTGCTTAACGAGATGTCAATGGATTGATATTGATAAGAAAACAGGAAGAATTGAAATGGATAAGATGATTAATGGAAAGGAGTCATTTGTTCTAAAAGAATGCGTCACATGTTTTGCTTGTGATGAATATTGTCCTCATAATTCACATCCATTTGATATGATTACAGAATTACAGGAGAAGTACAATTCTTTAGATATTAATCCTGAATTACGAAAAAAAATTATCTCACAAATGGAGCCTCCTAAGGAATTAAGACTAAAAGTAATTGATCCAGATAAACCAGTTTTTAATAAGTGCACTTTTTCAAGAATGAATGAAAATGAAATGAAAGGGCAAATGTTCGAAAATTTACAGTATTTAAGTGGACGTGCTTTTTTCTGTAATTTACAATATCTACATTTGGCTAGGGATTCATTAATTAGAGAAAGATTTCCAATTATAATGGATAACATAAATAAACATGGTGTAAAAGAATTAATTTGCTGGCATGATGAGTGTTATGGACTTTGGGTATCCTATTGTCAAAGAAATAATATTGATGTCCCATTCAAAGTAGTACATGTTTATGAATATATGTATAATTACCTTAAGGAACATGAATCGGAGATTTCGAAGTTAAATATGAAGATTGCTTATCAAAGAGGGTGTTCTAATAGATTTTCTTCAAATATCGATAAAGTCGTCGATAAGATCTGTGATTTAATAGGAGTTATACGTGTCCCAAGAGAATTTGATAGAGAGAATGCTCTATGTTGTGCCGGAGCATTTACATGGCATGGAAAAGGCAATTTGATGAGACCAGCACAAAACAAAAATGTTAAAGATATGGTAAACCATGGTGCTGAAGCATGCGTTTATAATTGCCCAATGTGTAAAAATGTGTTAGGATCGAAAGTTGAGAGGAAAGGGTTAAAAAATTATCTATTAAGTGATTTAGCTCGAATGGCTTTAGGAGAAAAAATAGAATAAATCTGTTAATTATTTTTTTCTTTATTATTAATTTCTATCTGATCCAATATTTCTATAAGATCCATTACTTCAAAACCTAGGTTATATTTTTCATTGGCATCAGTTAGGTTTGTTTGACAAAAAGGGCATATTGAGGATATCACAGAGGCTCCAGTTTCTTTAGCTTCTTCTAATCTTTCTTTTGAAACCTCTAAGGACCATTCAGGATACCCTATCTTAACACCTCCTCCAGCACCACAACACCAAGCATTTTCACGATTGCGACGCATTTCTACTAACTTAATTCCAGGGATTTTATTATAAACCTCTCGTGGGATTTCATACAATCCCATATGACGTCCTAAATGGCAAGGATCATGATAAGTTACTGTTTTCTGGAATTTGGAATTAAAAGAAATTCGCTCTTCATCCAATAATTTTTTAATTAATTCAGCGGTATGGTATACTTCAAATCCAAAATCAGCACCTAATTTTACCCAGTCTCTTTTTATAGTACGATAGCAACCAGCACAAGAAGTTATCACTTTTTTAGCTCCAGTTCGATTAATCAGGTTAATATTATAATTTATAAAGTCTTTTACAGGATTTGTTTGACCTGTTCGCAGTAATGGGCTGCAACAGCAGTGTTCATCAATTAAAGTAAAATTAATTTCTGCTTTTTTAAGAAATCTTATAGTAGCATCCCTAAGTTCTTTTTGACGATAATTTGAAGTGCATCCTATGAAATAAACCCATTCTGCTTCGTCAGGTAAATTATATTTCTTTTTTAATTCATTATTATCCGAGTTAGGGTCTCCGTATGGATTATAATTCCTAGGATCTTCAGTTCTTTCCAATAATATTTTTTGCTTTTCTGGGCAAAAACCATTATCAACAGCTAGGGCTCTACCAGCTTCAATGAAATCAACTAAAAAATCTTTAAATTTATCAAATCTACAATTTTCAGTACAATTTCCACAAGTACTACAGGCATATATTGCATTAACAGCACCTTCGTTCCATTTAATTTCACCGCTTAAAATGCCATAAATAAGCCATAATCTACCCCCTGTACTATACGTTTCAAATCTAAACTTTTTATAACTGGGACAATTAAATTCGCTAAAATCATCAGTAAATTTACAATACCCACATCTAAAACATCGATGGATAATATTCCTCCAGTCTTGTTTTTGCTCTAATGTCAAATTTATTTCACCTCCCAATTACCCGGATTTAATATCCCATTAGGATCTAAGGTATTTTTAAGAGTTTTCAATAATTTTTTGTAATTTGGATCCATTTTTTCAAGAATTAATTGTTGACCATCTATTTCTACCTTCCATGGAATACCACCTAATTCTAAAGCAAGCATATTTGTTTCGTGAAGAGCATTCCTAGCATTTTCCATATCTTTAGGATCAGCTCTATTAAATGAATAAGAAAAGAACATAACTATTGTATGGGTTCCACTCATTAATCTTGACCCTATTGTAGGTGGAATACCATATTTTCTAGATATTTCAGCTGCTCGTAAATATCCCTCTGGAATTTTTTCAAGTGGCATGAAGGCGCCAACATATTCAAAACCTCCTCCTTTTCGATAATCTGCTGCTCCCGCAGCGAAAATAGGTTTTTCCATGTATATTTTATGCATTTTAACAGGTGCTTTCATAAATCGGGCATTGTTTTTCCTATATATCTTTTTCAATATTTTTTTCTGCCTATCTATGTCTACTTGAGTATCTCCTGTAATATATGTCATTATAAATATGTAACCTTTCATCCATTCAGGTTTATCTTGCATTCCAAGAAGTACATCTTCTGCAAAATGTTGCGCAGTTATATTTAAGAGAAGATTAGGTAATTCTTTTGGATCTTGTAATAACCCAAAAACAATATCTCGAAATTTTGGTTTTGGATATAATTTTAGTGAAAGTTTTGTAACAATTCCCATAGTACCAAATGAACTAATAAACATACCAATAAAATCTGGAATAGGTCCTCTGGAAAACCAATAATCCGAAGTTGCACAAGAACCTAATTTACATATATCACCGTTAGGAAGAACAACTTCCAAACCATTGATCATAGTTCCATGGTCTCCATGTCTCTGAGAAAGATAACCAGAACCATGAATTAGTACATTTCCCGCTATTGTAGCTGAAGGAGGTGCATCTGGAATAGGAGGTTGCAGATCTGGATAATTATTATTCAGATTAGATAGTAATTGGCCTGTGGTTACTCCCGCTTCAATGAGCGCATAACGACTTTTTTCATTTATTTCGATGATTTTATTCATTCTTTTCATGTCAATAACGATCCCCCCATATATAGGGACTACTAAAGCACTAAGAGTCAATCCCCCTCCCATAGGAATAAGAGGGATTTTAACTTGATTGGCTAGTTTCACAATTGCTTGAACTTCTTCGGCCGATTTGGGCATTACAACAAAATCTACTGGACGAGGCTCAGACGCTCCAGGATCTTGAGAATATATAAATAATTCTTCCGATTTATTAGATACAAAATCTTTCCCTACAATGTCTTCTAAATTTCTTAAAATCTTATTCTTATCCACTTTAACGATCTCCTAATTATATATCTATACTATATATGGATTTTGTTTTAACTATATTTATAATTAATTAATAGGATTTTCATCATTAGTTTATTAAGAAATAAGAATTAAATTAAATATCAAATTCAAAAGGGAATGCAAATGAATGTAGGAAGTATAGAAAGTGGAAGGGTAGTAGTTAAAGTAATATCATCTAATAGAACAAGTATGACCTTACCAACTAACAAGGAAATTAAAAGAAATGTAATCCAGCCAAGGCATGGTTCTTTTGGGACACTTGGCGAACATGGAATCGCTATGATGGTTAAAATATTTGGAAAAGATTCAAATCATCTTATTTTATTTGATACAGCAGGGTATATGCAAACAGTGGTTCATAATTTAATGCAATTTAAAATTAAATTTGAAGATATTGAAAAAGTAATTATTAGTCATGGTCATTTAGATCATTTCGGAGCTTTAATTCCAATCATCTCAAAATTGAAAAACGGAAGTGAAGTATATATTAGTCCACTGAGTCTTGATGATTGTTACTATGCGGGAACTGTATCTGGATATGAATTGTCTCCTGATGATCTTGGAACCTCATTTAAAAAGTTAAAAGAAGAAGGTAAAATCAAATTTTACAGAAGAAATAGAAGAATCAATAGAAACTTGCTTCACAATCAAGCAAAAGAGAGAAATGTAAAAATAGTTGAGACAACCTCACCCTATAAATTATATAATGGAGTAATAACAAGTGGTCCAATTGAAATATTTGACGAAAGAGAGCTTCCAAAGGGATTATACTTAGGACCGAGTAAAACAGAATATGATAAACATACATACAGGGAAGAGATTGCATTATATATTAATATTAAGGATAAAGGATTAGTAGTTGTTACTGGGTGTAGTCATACTGGTCTTATAAATATCATCAAACATGGCCAAAAATTAACAGGAGTTAATAAAATCTATGCTCTTATAGGAGGGTTTCACAAAGAAATGACTAATAGTGATGATATTGATGAAGTTGTGTCTTTCATCGAAATGTTGAATCCAGAAATAACATGTGGAATGCATTGTACTGGTTTTGAGTTTAATAGAATTATGCATCGTCATTATTCTCATGTAATGGGTATAGTAGGAACAGAATTCCATTTATAAATAAAATTGATAAAAATGAAGGATATTGTAAAAGAAATTACTCCCGATTCAATCAATTATTATATTGAAAAAAATTTAGATGATTTTTATACTAAATCTTCTGATCATCCCAATTTCACTAGCAGTGGAAATGACAATGTAAACTGGGTATTAGCAAGTAAAGCAGATTGGCCAGATTGTATATTTAAGGCAAATCTTGATATTATTAATTTAGAAAATGAAGTTAGAAATATTAGAGATATGATCAAAAATAAAAAAGCTCCTAATGGGTGGACAATTGGACCCTTGACAAAACCAAATGAATTAGGTAGTAAACTTGAGGAATACGGTTTCTCAAATGTCTATCATCAAGCAGGAATGGCAGTTGAATTAAAGGATATTAAAAAAAAGAAATTTATAGAAAATGACTTAATCATCCAAAAAGTAAAAAATGAGGAATCTCTCATCCAATGGGCTAACACTGTTTCAGAAGTATTCGATTTAAGAGTAGATCTTGAGTATCTTAATTTCATGTTCCTACAAAAGAATGTTTTATTCTATTTAGGATATTTTCAAGAAAAACCAGTTTCAACATTATTATTATATTTATCTTCAGGAGTTGCAGGACTTCACGCAGTTTCAACTTTAACTGAATATAGAAATCAAGGATTTGGGCTTGCCATTAGCAAATTTGCTCTAATTGATGCTTTTAAAATGGGATTTTATATTGGGGTGCTTCAGGCCTCATCGTTAGGCGAAAGAGTTTATAGAAAATTAGGATTTAAAAAATTTTGCGATATTTTTTCATATGCATTACTTGAGAATGTAAAATCATAGAATTCTAAGAGATCATAGATACAAATTCTTTATTTCTACATCTTTTAATTTAATATCTACTGCAGCAGCATTAGCTTCGACATGATTCAAGTGAAATGCTTTAGGAATCGAAATAACATTTTCGTGATTTATGAGCCAAGCAATTGCAATTTGCTGAATACTAGCATTATGGGTTTCAGCTATTTTTTCCAAATTTAATTTGATTTCTCCATTTACATTTTTATAACCACGATGACTTAAAGGGCTATAAGCTGTTAAAATGACACCTTCCTTTTGGTAATAGGGTAATGAGTTATGAATATGTTTTTGGCTTAAAATGTTTGCTCTTAATTGGTTTGTTACTAACTCTGAATTCTTTAAGAATTCTTGCGCAATTTTAAATTGTTCAACAGAATAATTACTCACCCCAATATATCTTATTTTCCCTTCATTTAACAGTTGTTCCATAACCCTCATATGCTTTTTGATCTTAGAAAATAAAAATGAAGGAAAATGAACTAAATATAAATCAATATATTTTATATCAAGTCTTTCTAAGCTTTTATAACATGCTTTTTTCATTGCCTTGTATCCAAAATGTTTAGGAAATATTTTACTCGTAATAAAAAGATCATCGCGATCAAATTCCTTAATCAATTCTCCAATTACTCTCTCCGAAGTGCCAAAACTATATAGTTCTGCTGTATCAAGATGAGTCATTCCAAGTTCAATACCCCTTCTGAGTGAATCCTTCCACTTTTCATAATATTTTTTGCTTCTTCCATTCTTAATACCCCAAGTTCCTTGCCCTAGAACTGGTATAGTTTCTCCATTTTTACCGAGTTTTACTTTTCTCATTTTTTATGAGAATATCCAATAAAATTTAATCCCATTGATTTTAATTTATTAGCATTTGGAAGTTTAAGATATATTGCTAGTTTGGAGATAAAAGGACTTCAAAATCTAATCTATACAAAACTTTAATAACATAACTGTTAATATCATTTAATAAAACAATGGTTTGATGATTTATGACAGAAGGAATAGAATTTGAATTTGAAGTGAGAGAAAAACCGACTTTTTCTTATATAGAAGTGGCTATGAAGAAAGACCAGGAAATCCAATGTGAAGGGGGGACAATGATATTTTTTGATCCAACATTAGAGATTTCCACGAAGAAAGCAACTAAAGGATTCTTGAAATCTCTTAAAAGAGTTCTTGCTGGTGAAACATTTTTTATGAATACATTCACTGCATTGGATGATGGTAGCTTAGGATTAGCTCCCCCATTCCCAGGTGATTTAATGCATATTCCCCTAAATAAAAATGACAGTTGGATTCTATTTAGTGGTTGTTTTGTAGCAAGTTCAATACATTTTGAAACAGACACTAATTTCTTGGGTATGAAAAGGTCATTTTTTGGTGGAGAAAGGGCATTTTATCTGCAGATAGATGCGTTAAATGGTCCTGGTGACTTGTTTGTCGGAGCAATGGGCGCAATTCTTGAAATTGAATTAGCTGCTGGTGATGTATTTAATTGTGATAATGGTCATTTAGTAGCGATGGAATCTAGCGTATCGTTTGATATCAAAAAAGTAGGAGGATTAAAGTCAACTTTCCTTTCTGGAGAGGGAGTAGTTGCACAAGTAACTGGTCCAGGAAAATTAATAATGCAATCTCGAAATCCCCGTGAGTTTGCATTATGGTTGTATAATTTCATGCCGAAACAAAGAACTACTTAAAATCCTTAATCCTTAAAAATTTTATACTTTTTTTTTATTATATCAATAAGACGATACTTAGGAGATACCAACAAAAGACAACGCATATGTCATATTTAAAAATTTATTGTAGAATCTGAAACAAAACTTTATATATTTACTTTACCTTTAAAGCAAGAGACGAGTGAGATATGGAGCTGACGGTGGGATCAACCCGCTGAGGAACCTCACCCCACTCTCCAAGCAAGGTGTAGATAACTACTACGGTGAGAACCGTAATTTAGCAACTGAAACGACACTGCCTCCCTGCGCATATTTATGACTTGGATATAAGCCAGAGAAATTGTAGGAAGGAATGGTTGGAACGAGCTAATACCTTGGTGCAAGGCCAAATGAAAGCGATAAGGTACTTGGAGCTAGCTTTAGGTAGGCTGCTTAGTTTGATGCTCCACAGAGGTTTGGGCGACTAACCCTCTGACAGAAGGGTGGGTATATATCTCAAGCGTCTCTTAAAATAATAATTATTGATTATAGTTAGTTTGTATTTTTATGACCACATTTTGAGCATTTCCAACCTACCGGTAAATCAATTTCCTCTTCATTTCCACATTCCAAGCAAACCCAGTGTGCCTTTTCACTTGGAATACTTTGAATTTCATATTTTTTGGGTTTAAAGACTTTGCGTTTAAAATAAGCTTTAGAGCGACCACAAGAACCACATTTCCAATCATCTGGTAATTCTTCTAATGGAACTTCATACCCACATTCCATACATACCCAACCAGATATTTCTTTTTGTTCTATTGATTTTTCATCTGGAATTAGTTGTAAGCTTTTTCTTTGAAAATATGACCCAAAATGACCACAAGAAGGACAGTTAAAATCATTAGGTAAGTCATCCATTGCAACCTCATACCCACACGCTAAACATTTCCAAAATGTAATGCTTTTTTTTTCAGAGTAGGAATTACTGCTAATTAAATTTAAAAACATTTTTAATCTCTGAGAGATATTTCTTTCAATTTGAGCGATTTCTTTAAATCTATTTGCGATATCCATATAACCTTCCTTTTTGGCGGTATTTTCGAAGTCGGAATATAAGTTTTGCCAGAGATAATCTCCTTCATTTATAGAAGCTTCTAAATTTTCAAGAGTAGTGCCATAAATAGTTAAAATCTTAATTTCTACCTTTACGTCTTCACTAATGTCCTCTATTTTCAATTTTCTTAAGAGTTTATAAAGAGAAATTGCGCGTTCTTTTTTTTGAATAGCTAACTCTTTAAAAGTTTTAGAAATTAAAACAAAATTCTCTTTTCTTGCGACATCAGCGTAAATTTCATATCTCGGGCTAGTTTGTGA
>JAEOTW010000205.1 GCA_016839655.1 Promethearchaeota archaeon
ATATTGAAAGGAAATACATTATCAACTTTCCAATTAAATTGATCTATATAATTTGAAATAAATTTATGGACTTTTGGATTTTCTAGATGAATCGAATACACAACATCTGAAAAATTAAATGCTTTACCTAAAAAGACTCTATCTGCAAATTTCTTTTGGACTCCAAAAGGAGGATTCATAATCGTTGTTACTTTCATACCAGTGGGCAATAATTTTCGTGAAATCTCAAAATATTCAATATCAGCACATATAGGAAATATCACTTGATCTAAACCAAGAGATAGCACGTTTCTTTTTAATATTTCTAAAGCAAATATATCAATATCAACACTCAATATATAACTCGCTTTAAAGAAAGCGCTTGCAACAGATAATCTTCCAGTTCCAGCACCTAAATCAATGATAAAGGCGTTATTAATATCATCATATTCAAAGCCAGCATAATATATTATATCTACAGCACAGTTTGCATCGATACAATATTGTTCTAATTCAATTTTAGGATTTATGAACGATTCGGTATTCTGTATAATAGAGATTAATTCTTTTTTGCTAAGTTTCATCCAAAAAAATGTTTGCTCTTTTAAAATTAATACATTAAATTTATTTATATTATTTAATAATATTTACTTAAATTAGAAAGAGTTTGAGAAATTAAAAAACTATTGTTGATATTATTGAGTAAGAAATCTCTAAAGAATGGAGATATAGTTTTAACGGGAGAAAAACTTGGAGTAGTTGAGGAATTCCTCCCTGATAAACAATCTACATTTACCAAAGATGGGAAAATCTTTGCTAGTAAATCAGGTATGATTAACATCAATGAAAAAGAAAGGAAAATTGAAATTAGCACACATCAAGATAAAGATCGTAAAGTTGTAAAAATCGGAGATATTGTTATTGGTTCAATTCTGTTTTTACGTCAATATTCTGTAGGAATTAATTTTTATACAATAAATAAAAAAATTCACTTTAATTCAAGTTATTTTGGCAATATACATGTCTCACAGATTTCGGATAGATATGTAGAAAAAATTAGTGATGCCTTTCAAATAACAGATATAATAAGGGCTCGCGTAATAGAGCAAGATTATAATGAATACAAATTAAGTACCTCTGGTAAGAATTTAGGAGTTATTTATGCGGATTGTGTAATTTGTGGGGATCCACTTCAAAAAATAGGTCATAATAAACTAAAATGTGATCGTTGCGGTAATGTGGAAAGCAGAAAAATTGCTGATGATTATGGAAATGTAAAAAATAATCTACGATTCTAATATTCTTCTTAATTTATATTTATAAGGGTTTATCAAGTGAGAAAGTTAGGGAAGAAGGTTATTCACTTCTATAATAATAGTGGTTCTTTGGATAGCGTTATTAAATTTCTTGAAAATGTTCAGAAAAAAGTGAATTATTTAAATTTAAATGTTTCTGTTGAAGGAAAAAGCATAAAAATCACACTTTTTGGTTCAAGAGATCTTCAGCATTTAGCAACTGAAAGATTAAAAGATTTAGCAAATCAATATTTGTAAAATCAATAGAAAACCATAAAAAATTTATTTTATTTTAAATACTCTTTATTAAATCTATTAAATCCTTATTGTTGGAAGTAATAATAATGGCAAAAAAAAAAGCACCCGAAACAGAAGAGAAAAACGAAGAAGATCTTGATGAATTTATGGAAGAATTATTAGAGGATGAAGAAGTTGAGAGTGTTTACCCTAAAGTAGAAGACAAACAAGATGCAGAATCAGTTCCTTCATCAGATGAAGAAATCATTGAAGAAGAAGAATTTGAATTAGAAGAAGAACCCTTATTTCCGGATTATAAATATCTGAGTTTGAAAATAAATAAGGGGCAAGGTGAAAATGATTACGAATTAATTGTTGAAGGGCAATCCCATGGATTTTGCAATATCCTTGTAAAACATTTATTAACAATTGAAGGTGTTAATATTGCGGCTTATAAGGCAACTAATATAGCTCCCGCACAAATTTTCATACGTCTTGAAAATTCTAAAAATTACAAAATTAAGGATATTTTACATAAAGGTATTGAATCATTAAGAGAAGAAGTTCTCGAAGTTAAAAAAATATTTAAAAAGCTTACTTAAAGCATTTCTCCTTTTTTATGAAAACTTTATAAAAGGTTCTAATTCAACTTATCATAATGGATTACGAGTTTTTAATTTCAGATTTAAACCATAATATATCACAAAAAGCTATCGGTACTGATAAAGGCTTAGCTAAAATCGGAGATGGAATAGTTAATTTAGCCTATTCGGTAGCAAAATCTATATTTTTAACAAAAAATAGTCCAAGCGATAAAAATATTCGAACTGGAAAAAAAGTTAGTAAAAATATTTTAGATACAGCACTAAAAAATGCCGATATGAAAAACTTTGCAAGAACAAGAGCAGATGCACATGATCTTGCAGACACAGTTGAAGCTTTAATTGCATATGTGTGGTTTAATAATAAAATGACCATAAAGGAGATTATTGATTTTTTGGTTGATAATCTTTCAGGGGATCTCTATAATAGGAATGAAGAGATTAAAAATGCTACACTTGCATTTACTAATCTTCTAAATCATATCAAGAAATTTTTACCAGACAAATAGTAAGAATATGAAAGAAAATCCTATAGTAATTGGAATAGATGATGCAGCCTTTGAATTAAAGACAGAAGTAAAAACAACTCAATTAATTGGTGTTGTGTGTCAAGGAGTTAGACCTGTTAGCATTTTTCGTACAGAGATCGAAATAGATGGATATGATGCAACTGAGAAATTAATAGAATTAGTAAAATTTAACAATAAACATGTTCAATTTATATTTACTCACAGCATCACATTCGGAGGATTTAACCTAATTAATTTAAACAAAATTTATAATGAATTAGAAAAACCAATAATTGCTGTTAATGAACGAAAAGTTGATATTGATGCAGTAATAACAGCAATTAAAAAAAAATTCCCAAAGACATATAAGCAAAAAATTCAAAATATTTTTGATGCAGGAAACTTATTTCATACTCAAATTGAAACTGCTGGGGGATTATCAAATATTTATTGCCATTTTAATGGAATAGATATTGATAATGTAGAATCACTCTTACAAAAGGTCTGCATTGACTCTAAACTCCCAGAATGCATCCGACTTGCTCATTTAATTGGAAAAATATTTTGAGAAATCCTTAAATAGCCTTTATTTTGCCTCTATCTCGTATTCTAAAATTTCTCGTATTCTTTCTCTCAAATCCAATCTAATAGCAGACATGCCGTAGGTACGTATGCCTAATTTTTTCTGGACTTTTTTTGCACTCAAAGCCTCTGGAAGATCCTGTTTATTAGCGATGGCTATGATTTTGGCATCAAGATATCGTGAAAATTTCTTGTAAATATCTTTAGTTTTCTTAATATTATCTTCTGTGGAATCACATACTAAAACTGCTAGTCCGGCACCTCTTAAAAAATCCTCCCACATGAACCTAAACCGCTCTTGGCCTCCAAAATCCCATACATTTACTTTTTTTCCATTAAGAATTGAATCTTCTATTTCTAAACCTACTGTCGGAGTTCTTTCCTTCGATATTTCACGACCTTGAAGTAAGTTTAACAGTGATGACTTTCCAACACTACTTAACCCAAAAAGACAAATTTTTGTTTTAGTCGAAAGAACCTTAAATCAACCTTTTCTAAATACTACCTGTTAAGTAGAAAAGGCAAATAATTCTTCAAAAAAGCAAATAACATTCGTGTATCATGGGAATATTCCAATAGAATTTAAAGATAAAATAAAATTTGAGTTGAATTAAATGAATTAGTATAAAAAAATATTCAATTAAAAATAGTCTTTAACTATTTTTTTTAGAAAAAAG
>JAEOTW010000206.1 GCA_016839655.1 Promethearchaeota archaeon
CTATTTTTTTTGAATATTTCAAATGATCTATATGTACTCGAACATTATCAAATAATACAAAAAGGTTTATATACAGATTTGTCTTATTATTGAATTGGAAAAATTAAATCACTTCTTTTAATTATGGGGTGATATATAGAATAATACGTATATGCAATGTACCGAAACAGCTAATGCCATCCATTAGGCTTTAAAGTAAGTACATCAAATACAAAATCAGGAAAAATCAAAGATTCCTTTAAAAAATACTATATACACCCCACCTATACAATATTTAACTTTCAAATTTTATTAAAATTCTTTTTCTAAAGAAAGAAATATTGCTACTAAGGTTGAAGTTAATTATGTCGAGAATCTTCAATCAATTGTTGATTTAAAGAACCCTAATGATATCTATATATTATAAAGGAAAATAAGATCGTTGGAAAATTTTATATTATGATATCAAAGATTTTTTTACACATAAAATATTTGCATTAAAAATTTAAGATTTTATTCGTATCTGGCGGAAGAAATATAATATATAATTAATATGTGCGGAATATTGTCACACAAAATTAATAAATTAGACGTACTTAAAAATAAGTTTTAAGTTTAAATAATTAGAAAGTAAGAATAAGCTAAGTAAAGATGAAAATTAACACTCATAGTGAAGAATTTGAATTAGATTTATATTTGAAAATTATAGACTATTCTCAAAGAGAGATAATCACAAGAGAAGAAATTGAAATTTGGAAAAATCAGTCTATTATAGAGCTAATGAAATATCTTAAGCGAACACAGAACCGTAATTTTGTTACAAATGCTTTAATCTTAATTTTATCTTTATTTGAGGATATCCCCCCTGATATTTATAATAATCGTGGTGTTAATTTCAATCGTATCGCTGAAAAAGATAAACAATTTTTAATTGAAGACCTAAAAGAAGAATTTTTACCTAACTAAGTAAAAAAAATTGAGTAACAATTGAGATCTGAGCATATAATAATAGTTACAATCATTTAAATTTATGAAACTTTATTGTTATTACATATAAAATATACTAATTCTCTAATTTAGGGGATATTTTTGAAAAATAAAATTATATTTAAATCGAAAAAGCATAAAATTATCATAATTTCATTGAGTTTCTTATTAATAGTTCTAATAAACGCAGAATTTTTAATCAATCCAACTCAATACATACAAGGAAAAGATGATTATTGTGAGGATTCCTACCCATACGATAATGATATTAAAATCTCTAATGGAGAAGATTACTTATTTCAAGGAATTGAAGATTCCCTGATTATTAATGATACAGGAAATCTATATGATCTTAATCAAGAAATTTCAGTTTCAAATCAGGCAGATGTGAATTTAACTTATTATTTAGATGATGTTCACGAATGGAAAGCTTCAAAAATACAAACGAACATAAGGAATATACAAGACACTAGACAATGGGTTCAAAATAATTATTATTATGAATTAGATGAACCATATAGATGTTATGAGGCACATTGGAATATTGACCCCCCAGGAAATCCAATTCATAATTATGACTCTTATTTGGTTCATGACCCGACAAACCCATCAAATGTTCATAGTACGATAAGCAATTCTAGCGCAGATGTAATGAGAATACACTTTTCGAGAATTGAAATTGAAACTGGTTGGGATCTACTTTGTATCTATGACAATGATAATCGACTTCAATATACTTTTACAGGTAATGAAACCGACTTTTATACCCCATGGATGAAAGGGGATACATTCAAGATTACAATAAATTCAGATAGTTTTATTGAATGGTATGGTTATGACATTGATTATTATGAATATTATAATTCAAGTACTAATTATTTTGACTTTCAGAGTTATTGGGGTTTTAATAATAGATCAATTATAGGGAATTATACAGGTAATTATGGTCTTGGCGAGATTGGAAATAGTAAAGCTATGTATACAACATTAATAGCTGAACCTAGAAGAGACCCATGGGATGAGTCGTTGGGTGCAGTCTATTATGAAGATGATTTCTCTGAGATTTATCAAAATATTACTATCCCTAGAGGTTCTGTAATTGATGGTTATATAAGCTTTGATTATTTTGCAGAAGAAGCTATGGATTCGAATGAGAACTATATTTATTGTGAAATAAACAATAAAAGAGTTTATTCAAAAGGTTTAGGAGATATTGTAGACGCTGGTAAAAATGTTTGGCATCGTACAGGGAAAATTTATATGGATTTATGGATAAACACTTCAAAAATTTTTAACGATATTAACAATAATAATGAATTCAATATTTCAGTAGGTATTAAAAGTGGAGGAGAAATAACTTATTCAGGATTTGATGACAGATTTCAGCAAATTTTTTGGTTTGATAATATATCTTTGGGTTTGACAACACTTTGTAATTCAACACAAACTGATATTAATCTTACGATAAATGGGGAGAATCTTTTTGATGATAATTATTGGGGTAGATCACATCAAAATTTTACATCAAATTGGGAAACAAATCCAATAACTTTAACCGTAAAAACTGCATCTCCTTCTCTTGAATTCGAATTAGACACAGTAATTTATGGTTACCACGAGACTACTTCAAAAATAGGCCAAACAACACAGGAGGGGGTATCCTTTCAAATTCTGAAAAATGGTTCAATTTATTGGGAATTCACCCATAATTTCTTCATGCCCTCCCAATATTCTGATTTTGAATTTGAAATAATCAAGCCCCTTAATTGGAAGGTTATCTCTGCCTTCGATCCTACATTTGGTTCAATACCTTTTGTAGGAGGAGATATTGGTGACAATTCTTTGAAGATCAATAAAACTTACGCTATTTTCCCCGGTTGGTGGACATTTAGGGCGACATCTCCAAATTATATAGAAGATGAAAATACCAAAATGTTTAAGGATGGAGAATGGGTAGATTCTTCATTTAGAACTGGAGATACTACTAAGATAAAAACACAAATCAATTATTCAAATGAGATTCCTACCAACTTAGATCTCACAAATGTTAATTTAACTATTTATTTTCCTAATGGAACAATTTGGTTTCAAGAATCTCAGACACCACTATCAAATGGAACAGCTATTTTTTCAGATATAACTTTTACATCAGAAAATTCTGTTGGTGGAATATATAATTATACACTATTTTGGAGTAATGGAACTGCTATTGGTGGTTTAAAATCTAATTTTATTGTTGTTCATGATAGTTATTTAACAATTCTGAAACCAGATGACGCAAGCTTGGATAATCAAACAGGAGCTACTGTTGGAGATATTATTCCATTAAGGGTGTATTTAAGAGATGCTGAGACCGGGCAATCTATCCCAAATGCGATAGTCTATTATAATTGGACAGGTGGAAAAAATTATTTATCTGGTGCTGCTTTAGGAATCTATGAAGGAATTCTCGATACTTCAGATTTAGGAGGTTATGGATTATATAATATATTAATTCAGTCAAATAAAACAGGTTTTATTAACAGTAATTTAACTCTATTCATAAATTTAGGAGAAAACACAAATTTACAAAGGTTAGATTCTGATTCTAAAATTGTGATTCATGAAAATAGTACTATAAGATTTTTTTATTATTCAGAATTCGATGATGAGGGAATACCTAATGCTCAAGTTACTGTTAATATTACAAATCCTGCCCATTATACAATACAAGATTTATCAGAAGGTGTTTATGCTATTGAATTCAGCACTATATTTTATAGCCAAACGGGAGTATATAGATTGGTATTTGATTTTACAGCAATAGGATATGAACCACAAATACACATATATCAGTTTGAAATAATAGATCCCCCTGTAAATCCAGGAGGGCCTCCTACTTTACTCTTAATTATATTATTTGCTTCCATAGGTGTCGGTGCTATATTTGCAGCATTAAGCTTAAGATCTTATGTAATATTACCTCTCAGAAGGAAAAAGGAGGCTGAATTATTAGCAAAGACTCAAAGATTTAAAGATCTTAAGAATATTCAAGCTATAGTGGTAGTCCATAAGTTAAGTGGTATTCCAATCTTTTCGAAGAGTTATTCTATTCTTGAAAAACATAAAAAAGAACTTTTCTCAGGTTTCATCCAGGCAATTACAACGATCGGCGAGGAATTCGTGGAACAAGACAAAGTGGAGTCTGAAAAGCTTTATGGAGTTGAAAAGATGATTGAACTTGATTTTAAGCAATTCTATTGCTTAATCGCAGATATCGAGGAGATTCGTACTGTCTTTATATTAAAAACCAGATCATCTGAAAGAATGAGAAAACAAATATCTAGTTTAGTTTTAGCTCTGAATCTAAAGCTTTCAAAAGATTTGGAAAACTGGGATGGTGCTCTAGATGAATTTGAAATATTAGTACCCCAAATTATAAATGAATACTTTGAACTCTATTATAAAGAAACGTTTCGACTTTCAAGCGATATTAACATTATCACAATGAAAAAAGAAAAAAGGTTAAGCAAAATGGAAATGCGAGTAATTAATGTTCTTCAATCAATGTCAAAAGATAATTTGATTACTGATATAAATAATATTGTTGAATTAGTCCATGAAGAGAACAAAGATTTAATTATTGAAGCAATTGAGAATTTAATCAAGCAAAAAATAATTATACCTATAAATAATTAATTTATTTAAAAGTCTCTTTTTTTTTCTTTTATTATTCTAATGAATGATTTGAAGAATTTTAGATTTGTCTGTGTTAGATGTGGCAAATGTTGTACTGATAAAGATACGTTAGTGAATTTAACATATTTAGATATATTAAGATTTAAAAATGGGTTGAAATTAGATCTCGGAGAAGTACTTAATCTACTTGGATTTTATATTTATGATACAAAAATTACTGATGATGATAAAGAAAGGATGGTTATTCCTCCAATAGAAACAGAAAAAGGTTTAGCATTTGTTGCTCTTCGTAAAAATAGTTTAGGAGGATGTTATTTCTATAATTCAAAAGAAAAAAAATGTTTAATTTATAATTTAAGACCAATGTTTTGTCGAACATTCCCGTATACATTCGGTGTATTAGATGAAAATACTAATCAAATTGAAAATAATTTAAAAATATTTTTAACTGAAAAGGGAAAACAATATTGTCCTGGCATTAGTGAAGAATCTCCACAAATAAACATTGAAGAATGGAAAAATTTGGGACAAATAGCCTTAAAAGAATTAGAAAAAAATTATAAGTTAACAAAAAATTGGAATGATAAGGTTGAAAAAGAGCAGATTATACCCACAGCTAAGAAATTTGTTCTTTCAATTTTTAATTTAGAAAATTCTTAATTTTCATATTGTTTCCAAATTGCTAATTACTTCAATATGAATATACAGAACATGCTATTAATGCCCAATATAACATTTGTAATTCTATTTTAAATGCAATTGGATCACTTCGCCAATTAAATCTTGAATCAAGATTTTCTGTTGTAAAAAATCTTGTCTTTGTTAAAATGAAATTAAATAAATTATTCCATAACTCTGGTTCAGTGTGTTTTAAATCAAGTAAATCTAAAATTAATAAAGCTCTAGATGATTCAGATACTAAATCATTTACAGAACCATTTGGCATGATTAAATTCTTTATTTCTTCTGCATATGGTAATTTCAATTTAATGATATCATCTTCTTTTCCAATTATCTTTAATAATATTAGATGATGAAAGATATCTAGAGTTGGCTTAAAGTTTTCGAATTCTTTAATATCAAACTCAAATATCGATCCCAGATTGATTTGTTGTTCAAATGACTTTTTATGCAATTTAGTTATTAAATTAACACATAAAAGAGAAAAGAGATTTAATTGTAGTTTTTTCGGAATTGCGTTCTCTAAATCTTTTTTAATAAAATTAACAATTTCTTGCATATCAATAATATCTGTTTTGTGCAATAAATTTAATTCTGAAAAAATAGCAAGACCATAGAAATTATAAATTGAATCTGGTGCATTATTTATAGAAGAACTAAATACCCAATTATTCACAAATTTTTTAATTATTTCTATGATTTCAGTTTGGTTAAACGGGTTTTCAATATTTAGCATTTTAAAAATAGAGACGTAATAAAATAAATTTTCTAGATCAAAGTATTCAATATTTACCACTTTTGAATTTATAAGACTCATTTTATCAATATCAATTTTATTAATTATACCCTGATGTATTGGAATACTGTTTCCAAAATAATCTATGAATGTATTAGTATTTAACACAAGGTTTAAGCCTTGTTTGATTTGAGGGACAGGTTTGCTAACTTTAATTTGAGAAGTGTGATCATTTAAGATTATATCTTTTTTTACTGTTGCAACTGATTGTTTTATGACTTCCTTCTTTGGAATTTTAAGTGTTTCAATAAATCCCTCTTTTGCTTCACGTAATTGGTTTAATATATTATTTTTTGGGACTTCTTGAGGTTCAATTATTACTAAATCTGTGAAATTAATAAAATTCTTATAATTTTGCTGTTTGAACATCTCTACTGTTTTTATATTACTAAAATGGCTTCTTTTAAATTCGTTTAATTTTGAAATAAAGTATGGAGGTAATAAATCAAATAAGTTTACATTCTCTAGTTTTTTTTCATCAATATTAAGAAGGTAATCAATAATAATATCGAATAATAGAATATTTACATATTTTTGTAGATATAATACAAAATAAGAGTTATAATCAGAGCCCTTGCTGCTCTGCTTAGAAACTGTCTCAAAGAAATCCTTTTGATATGCATTTAACTGTTCTATTGGGATACCAATCGTATTCAAGCCCGTTTTGATAGCTTTCAGGATTTGTTCTAAAGAAGTTTTTACTTGACTTTCATTTTCAACATCAATTTTCTTATCCAAATTAATTCTTTTATATACAATTAGATCTTTTAAATAAGAATGACTCTTTTGATAATATTCAAGTACGTCATTTCTAAAGATATTAAAAAAAATAGTTAAAATATCAGTAATTTCTTTCATGTCCAAATATTCTTATTTCATTCAATAGTATATATTGAGAATTATTTATCAAATTTATTATGTTTTTGTATATTCATTTTTTCCTTGTTGGTAATCTTTATTATCTGAAGGATATTAATTTCCTTAAATGGTTCAAGAAAATTCTAGATTGATTATTAAAGCGGGAGATATTTTTGATTCAGTTAAAGGGATAGTGAAAGAAAATCAAACAATTGTAATACATGATAATAAAATTCTATGGTGTGGGAACGATGATGCTTTTGAGAAAGAATCTAATGATAAAATAATTGTTGTTAAGGGTAATACAATAATCCCAGGGTTAATTGACTGTCATGTTCATCTTGACAGTACTGCAGAACCAGATTATGAGAGAAAATATCTCAGGACAACAAAAGCAATGTGGCATTACTATGCTTTACAAAATGCTCAAAGACATTTAGTAAATGGCTTTACTTGTGTAAGAGATTGTGGAAGTCTTCCTGATTGGGCTCCATCATTACGAAGAATTTTAGATAGTAGAGTATTAGCTGGTCCTAGATTAGTTATAGCAAATCTTCCTATAACTCAATGGGGTAATCAAGAAGCAATTGGGCCTATTGAAGTAATAGAATATTATGGGAAACTAACTGAAGTAAAGACCGGAATAGATGGGATAAAGCATGCAGTCCGGGATAGAAAGCGTTCTGGAGCAGATTTTATTAAAACTATTACCACTGGGGGCGTATTACATGGGATAACATCTAAAGTCGATACAAGTCTATTCTTGGATGAAGAATTACTGGCAATGACAGAAGAGGCACATAGATTTGAAATGCATGTTGCTTGTCATGCACATGGAAGAGAAGGTGTATATAGAGCTGTTAAAGCAAACATCGATACTATTGAACATGGTACTCTTATTGATGAAGAAACTATTGATTTGATGAATAAGAAGCAAACATTCTTAATACCAACTCACACAGCGGCATTAGGTATTAATAAACCTGATATTTTAAAGAAATTACCACCCGAAGTACAAATTAAAATTGAAGAAGTTATACACGAAATGAAAATCAATCACAAATCAGCATTTGAAAAAGGTGTACCTATTGCGATTGGAACTGATGCTGGAACACCGGGTAACCCCCATGGTACCACTGTATATGAAATTATTAATATGATAGATAATGTAGGAATGACTTCCACCCAAGCACTTCAAGCAGCAACAGTACAGGCATCTAAAGCAATTAAAATGGACAAAAAAATAGGATCGATAGAGGTCGATAAGTTTGCGGATTTAATTGTATGTAATGGAAATCCAATTGAGGATATATCTATTCTCAAAGATCCCAAAAATCTACTCTATGTTATTAAAGATGGTAAAATCATGGCTGAAAAAGGGAAGATTACTTATTTTAATTAAAAAAATAGAGATCTTATGGAGAACTATTCTTTTAACAATATTGCAAAAGATTATCATTCTAAACGTAAAAAACCATGGAGACCGCTCCAATTCTTTTTGCAATTTTTAAAAAAAAAAGGTTATACTTTTAGTGGGAAATTTCTAGATCTAGGGTGTGCAAATGGACGAAATTTTAAGATAATGAATAAGCCTCCAAATAAGTTAATAGGAATTGATATTTCTCTTAATTTACTTAAAATAGCAAAATCCAATTTGAATAATAATGACCACTTTTCTGGTGCCGAATCCAGATTTTTTCAACTTATTCAAGGTGATATTGTTAATCTTCCAATAAGAGAGAAATCAATTGATGCTATCTACTCAATTGCTACTATACACCATATTAAGAAAAAGTCTGAAAGAAAAAAAGCGTTTATTCAAATGCACGAAATTTTAAAAGAAAATAGTAAATTAATTCTAACAGTATGGCGAAAATGGCAAACTAAATTTAGAGATTATTTTATTTGGGACTGGATTAAGAGAAATTTTACAATGGATTATAAGAAACAGCAAAAAAAGATTGGTCTTGAAGAATTTGGGGATAAATATGTACCTTGGACACTTTCAGATGAAAAAATTTCTTATGAACGATTTTATCATTTTTTCTCGAAAAATGAGCTTAAAAGACTAATGGGAATATTTAATATTAAAGAATTTAAAATTACAGGTGGTCCTACCCAAAAAGATAATTTTTTCGTTTTTGCTCAAAAATCCTAAGACCCATGGCATACTACTGAATTAAAAGAGTTTAAAATATAAGGTTTGTAATTCTCAAATTTATCCCCAATTACGGTTGTGTGGATATTAAATAATCTCTCAGTTACATCACAATAAAAAACACAATGTATTCCATTTTCATGGTAAAGTCTTTTTCTAATCAATTTATTTCGATGACCGAACCAAAAGGTAATTTCATGGCTCAATAACCAGTCCATATTTTTTTCTGTAACAACAAGACCAATTGCGTTATACACATCTATCGAATTTTGAACTTCTTTATAATAAAATAAATTCATTCTATCTTTTTTTTCCCAAATTATTTCCATTTTAGATTCAGGACCCCAAATTTCATCATATTCATTTTGAGAATGTAATAGAATAAATCCTTGATTCTCATCACCCTCGTATTCTACTTCTTGAAACCATTTTGGCATTTTATTTAATTTAATTTTACACTCTGGTTTGTGATATACAAAATAGTTATATTCCATATCCTTCCCGTTGTTGTTTGATAATTTAAAAAATAAAATTACATCTAAAATAAATTTAAAATTTATAAAAGTTCTGTATTAGATTATAAAATTTCAATTAATAGCATAGTTGATATCTTATACAAATATAAAAATGAGATATATTATTTTATTAATGTTTTTCCTTCTTCAATCCATTTTATAAGTCTTTCTGAAGAGACACCTTTAATTAAGGCAGCTAATTCATCAGGAATTTCTTTAACTAAGTCTTCAACGGTATTAACTCCAAGTTCATTGAATTTCTTCGCTGTTGCTGCTCCTAAACCTGATAATTCTGTTAATGGAATACCTGCTGGTTTTGGTATTTTTTCTAATTTTCCTACTTTGATAGGTCTTGGTTTTTCCTTCTTTTTCGGTTTTGGAGCTCGTTTTTCTGGAATAGCTTTTGGTTTTACTGGTTTTTTTACTATTTTTTTCTCTGTTTTAGGTTTAAATTCTGTTCTCTTTTTCTCTTTTTTAACAAAAGGATCTTTCTTTTTTCCTTTTTTCTTCGGAACTTCAATAGTTTTAAGTTTTTCAATGTTCTCCAGATGTGTAGATTTCCTAAAATAATCGATTTTGATATTCAAATCTTTCAGCATCTCTATATTTCTTTCAGCTTGTTTAATTTCACTCAAAGAAAAACCAATCCCCTCCCTTTTATGACCATCTTTAGAGGGACTTTTCACATCCGCGATGAGTTTTTGTTTGGTCTCCATTATTTAATCATCTATCTTTTAAATTGTAATTTTGATAAACCATTAAAACTTTTATTTTTTTCTATTTAGAGATAGGAAGTAAAAGTTCTTTTTAAAAGATTTTTCACATTTTTATTATTTCAAGCTGTTCTAATTTTTGCAGGATTGGTATTATCTCTGATTGTTTCTTATTTAAATTTCTTGAAATTTTAAGGGGGGAATTAGATCCAGTGCATTGTAAAGCAACCTTTAAATCAAAATTATCAATCATTCCCATAGAAAGAACCTTCTCTAGTACTCCTTTGACAATCAATAATTTTGGAAAGACTTCAGCAATACGTCCTCCAATCGTTAGATTTTCGATGTCGGCAATTAGAGTTTGAAATCGACTTTTATCCGTTGTAGTCCTAAAATTTTTTAAATCAGATTGATGTTTTTTCCAAAATCGATTCGCTATTTTGTGAACGACATCCTCTATTTTATCAGAATTATCATCAGCATCTGATATTGAACAAAATAGGATTCTTGATAATGGGTGATAATAAATAAAGATTATTGAATCTTCAGATTGAAGAATTCTATCCATCTCATTTACTCTTCTTCCTTTTGTCATAGCTTCTTGAATTACATCAATGGTAGTATTAATCGCGTTAAAAAATCCTGTTATTATATCATCTTGAACCTTCTTTAGCTCTTTAAAGGTGGATTCTACAAGCGATATCCCATTATCAGCATCAATTAAAAATATCTTATAAATCAAGACTGAGAAAAATTAGAAATAATTTAGTATATAAAAAATATAAAAATTCACCCTTTTATTCTTATTTTACAATTTTTTAATGGTTAAAATTAAAAATTACTAATATTATTTCTAATATAAAATACATCTAAATTCTATGATTTTAAGATGAAACCTAAATATACATTCGTGTTTTTATACTTAATTGTTTTTCCTTCAATTAGTACAATTGGATTATCATTTTTGATAACATCTAATACAAAGATTGTGTATCCTAAGCTTAATGCTCCAATTAATGGTGTTTCTAATTTTCAGATTGCTCAAAACGTTTCATACCAAGTAGAAATGAATTATACACTAACTCATACTAAAATAGCGCATCAAGATTATTACTTTAAAGTAGCTAGATTGAATGATCGCCAACCAACTTCACCATTAACTCCTTTCTGCCCTCCTTATCAATCTCTTGAGAGTTTTGAGAGTAACATTACAGGATGGGATGTTATTGAAGAAGGTTTTGTAGATAAATTCAACAATACTTATGATTTATTTAATTCCACTCTATATCAAGATGATGAAATAACTCTGAACTACAAATATAATATAACCTTGAATGACATCTATTTTACTGATATTGATAGTGATGATATAGGAACTTATAATCCTGGTGATGAAATACATTCTTTATATAATGTAACTGAAATATATTATAATTGTAGCCATCCAGATTTAATAGCACGCTCAAATGATATTGTGGGATCATTAACTAACCCTATTGATAAGGCAAGTGAGATCTTTAATTGGATTGCTGTAAATATTGAATATGAAGAACAGGCTCTAGAAATTGGAGCATATCAAGCATATATTCAGAGAAAAGGAGATTGTTCAGATATTTCAGATCTGATGATTACACTTTTAAGAATTCAGAGCATACCGGCAAGAAAAGTTACTGGGTTTTTGATTAGTAGATATCCTTCACATCGTCCTGCGGTTGATAATGAATATCTATTCGACCTTAATTATGTAGGAGCAACACAAACTCAATCATTTACAAATAAAATTTTAGGTCATGCATGGGTTGAGTATTATGTTCCTGATATCGGGTGGATAGCATGTGACCCTACATGGAAAGAGGGATACTTTAACGGTATAGACTTTCTCCGTTTTAATTTAAACGTGGGTGCTTGGTTTTTCCTACCCGGAGCAACCCCACCATTTAATTATATCTCTGAATTTCCTATAGGGCCTTCACCAGTATGTAGTGATCATACTGCATATAACGAACAGTTTACAATTGAGGTAACAGTAATTGAAACAAATCTCAGACCTCCTAATGAATTACCTATACTATTTGTTATCTTTACAATAGTAGGAGTAGGCGCAGTAACAACTTTAATGTTTCTACTCAGACGAAGAGGAGGCAAGAAGTTAATTCCCTACTACGATAAATAAAATTCTTTATTTTCTATTTTTTTTTTAAATATATGTATGAATTAAATCAATAAGATTTTTAGAGAATTCTGGTAGATTTTTTTCAATTCTTTCAATTTCTAAAGACTTTTCTAAAAATAATAAGAGATACAAATTATATTTTTCAATTGTAATTTTTTTAAAAATCACTTTTTTGGACTCATCAGCTATCCCAGAGGATACAATAAAATCTTGGTCAAGCAATTTAAATTCTTCGAAAGTTTTATACAGATTTTTATAGTATGGAGCAATTATCTCAAATAATTTACCGGAAATATCTGTTTTAGAGAAGTTGGATAAGATTAACCCGTTTTCGTTAAGTAGTAAAATTGCATCTGAATTAGTTTTTTTCGCAAATTTTTTCAATTGATTTCTAAACAACTCACGATTAGGGCTTAATTGAGATAATCCAAAGGAGTATGCTGAAATAAGGCTCCAATGGTCAAAAATGGTTGTTTGAAATATCTTAATAAAAAATCTATCTGAATTTTCCTTAGTTGAATCGGCTATTATTTCCAAACTTTTAAAAATCTCTTCAGAACCTTTTAGATCTGGGTCAAATTTATTAAGACAAAAAACAATAGGGGGAAATTCATCTAATTCAATTAAGATTTTCAAAATCTTGCTAAATAAACCAAGTGCTTCATCTAATCTATCTACATCTTGAATATCAATAAAAAAAAACATTAAATCTATATTATATAAATAAACTTCACTTTGCTCCAAATATCTCTCTCTATACTGCTTCTGACCTCCTAAGTCCCATATCGATATAAGGGAATTTTGCTCATCGAAAATATTTTCCTCTGTCCTTTCAACGCCTTTAGTCGGCATAGATTTTATAATTTCAGAATATTTCCTTTTTATCCCATGCATAAAGCTTGTTTTTCCTGCTCTATCTAATCCAGTTAGTAATATTTTCAATTGACGTTTTGTAGAAAAAGGATCTTTTAATTCCTTAGTGAAATCGATAAGCTCATCTCGTAGTTCATCAATAATTATTTCTCTTTCATCTTGGTTTTTATTGTACTGGATTTGAGTAGCTGCTTTATCCATAATAACTCTTAAGTACTTCATATTTTCATAAAAAAATACTTTGTTATTCTCATCAATTAATACTGTTATTGTTGCTGCTAAAGCTTTACCTCGGGCCTTATCATCTGGTATTAAGAAAAAATAAGTTAATCCATTTAATTTTAAGTCAGGAAAAGGAAGTATTCCAAAATAATTAACTCCTTCTGTTCCTATTCCATCTTGATAAGTGGCGTCTCCCATTAATAAACTAATTGTTTTCATAGCAATTAAAAGCCCAGCTTGTTCATCCAAATCAGCAGGCCAAAAGATTTTTGGTGAAGGTCCATTTTCATCAAATATACTTAAGACCACAGCGTTGATTATATTTAATTTGCTATCTGTAGTTTTTTGCGTTGTTGGCTTCTGCTTTTTTTGTTTTTCTTTCGTTTTTGTCAAATAACCCACCTTAATTTTTCAGATATTCTTATCTTATTAGGAATTAATAGATTTATAATTTTAAAATATTATAAAATCCTAATATTACTTCACTATTATCAAGAAAGTCATTCTTATTAAATACTTTTTTTACTAAGTATTTAATTTCTTAAACAATAAATTTCAAATTTGATATCTTTGATTCTTCAAAAATTTTTCTCATGAATTCTTCAATATTGAGTTTGCTTCTTTGTAAATCTTTAAAGGAAATATATGTTATTGCTCCTTCATGTATGAATTTATGAAAAGACTCTTGAGTTTTCACTCTATCTAATAAATTGACTTCTACATCTTCACGGAAATGAACAGAGTTGGTATATTTATCATCATTAGATACTAATCTTACCTCTTTTGGAAAGTTTTTTGAATCTAACCGAGTGAATCTGTTTATAGCCCTTTCAGAGAGATTTTCACTAGTTATAAATTTCTTATTATGTTTCTCTGATAACTCCTGACAAACAAGATTGATATTTTTCAAGATCTTTTTACCGAGCTCAACGCTTTCTAAGTTTTCATGAAGATAATAATTAGTTAAATATTTAGTTGCTTCATTTAATCCTACTATACTTATCGATAAACCTTGGTTTTCTAATTTGAAAATGGGTTCTCCATCAATAACACTCCCACAAAGTGGTAAATTTTTTGAATTAATTCTTTTCTTTATTATCTCCACTTTTTCAAGCAAAATATTTGAGCATAAAATTAATTTTGATCTTAATAATTCTAAGAATTTATCCTCATCTTTAGACATGAAGGCATATCTGGGTAAATTAAGGCTTATATTTTGAAGTATACCATAATTATGAAATTTCTCTTTAAAGGGATATTCTAAATTTTCAAATATATAAGAGTTAGGACGAATATTTAATAAATAAGAGGAAAGTATCAATTCAGTATCATCCCCGCAGTTTGGGAATATCTCTTTAATTGAATTTATGAATTTCGAATCCATCAAAATGTAGTGTTTTGGTAATGAAAGAAGTGGATATTTCTTTATAATTGCTTTTAAGCTTAGTAGAAAAGCCTTAAAAAAAAGATTACATTGTTTATTATAATTTCCATATATACCCTTGATTTTCCCCCCAGAAATTATTGCGGGAGTCTCTTTAAGTCCATTAAAAATAGAAAACGATGATAAAATTGATATTGGGGGTACTTTTCGTCCGAATGTGAGTGGTAATAGATTGTTTTTATATATGAAACTCTGAATTTCTTTAATAACTTCTTCTATCGTTAAATTATTTAGATATGGGCTTAAGAAATTACTGATAAGAAGTAAGCTTTGGGGTCCATAAAACTCATTTTGTACTAATTCTAACCATTTATTCATTTGAAATAGTGCAGATTTAAGGGTTAAGGCTGGTTTATATTTATAATACCCCTTCAAATCACCAATAGGTGGAATTCCATGTTTTAAGACAAGTCTGGGGTCCCAAATTTGATTAAATGGTCTTAAAACAAAATAATTTAATCCATTAATATGGATATCACCCGCGAGATGAGCTTTTGATTCTTCATTTTTTAGAATTCTGAGATGTGCATATTCCTCAGCTATTTGATTTGCTGCCCAATGATGGATTTTTTCTGGATTTATCCATTTATCCTGCTTATTAATTGATCCAATTTCAAGGATTTCTTCATAATCCATTAATGGCATTCCTATTCTTGTGTATAATTTACGCTCATTTTCAAAATGTTGTTCAGAAAGAATTGAACACACAATTTCTCTAATATGAGGTCCAGATAGAAATTTAATCCCCGAACTAATAATTCTTCTAACAACCAATTCTGTTATGTGCTTAGTATCTTCTTCACTCATGCCTGTCTCTTTTAAAATGCTATCATATATCTTTGATGGATCAAATTCTGCAATGTTTCCTTCAGTTCTGAATACTTTTGGTAATAAGTCCATAATTATTCCTTAAGGGAGTCTTAATTTAAAATGTAAAAGTTCCATTGAGATATTATATCTCGAAAGCTTAAAAAAAAAAATTATTAACTGATTAAATTCAAAAATTCTGGTCCAATTATTTATGAACTGAGCAATAGATAAATATTCTGTAGAAAACTTCAATTTTTGTCGTTATCATCAATGATTTTTATTAAATTTATGATTAAAAAATACTCTATTTTTCATTTCCTAATGATTTATTAGAATTCTTTTAGTCTCACTATCTTATTTTAATACAACAACTAATATTCATTAATGAATATCAATTCTCAGAATGCCTTAAACCAGTTTTATACGGAAATCTATTTTATCTTAAAAAAAACTGATCCTAAAGTTACCGAAGTTTGGTGTGAGAACTCAGAAATTCCATGCTTTAACAAATGGACAATTTATGAAATAAGAGACTTTTTAACTAATTTTGATTTTGTATCGCTTCAGAAAGGAAATTATCAACATTATATAGTAATTAATAAAATTTTGTTTATTATAAACACAATTAATACTTTAGCATTAGATATAAGAACTTTATCTGAATTAATAAATTATGATGCATTTGAAGGTCTAGTTAGTGAGATCCTTAGTAAAAATAATTATTTTACTATAAAAAACTTCAGATTTTCTGATAGGTCTAATTTTAAATCAGTAACAGCTCAAAAAAAATATGAAATTGATATTGTAGGAATCAATTCAAAATATGTGCTCCTTATTGATGCAAAACAGTGGAAACGGAAAGATTCATTTAGTGCAATAAATAAAGCGGCAGATTTACAATACAGAAGGGCACTCGCACTAAAAAAAAATCCTGAAGTTTTTTCAAGAATTATCCAGGATTTATTAGGTACAAAAATAGACCTAAAAAAGAGATTACCATTATTATTAGTACCAATGATGGTAACTTTAGAAGATAATAGCTATAAAATAAATAGTAATCAAATACCTCTAGTTTCAATCTATGAATTGAACTCATTTCTAAATGAATTGAATAAAAATTTAGCTTATTTTAGAATTGTAAAAATTAGCAAATTAAGTATACAAAAGAAGCTGTTTTGAAAACAACTTTTATTGCTTGGAAATACATTATTTACTTCTGAATACCCAAATACTCTTTTAATTGATTTTTTACAATATTTACTGCAAATGATATGATTCCACTCTTAGTTTTTGGATGACTTAATACCACCAAAATCATATCTTTAACACTTGGATTTTCTTTATCTATAGGTGCAAGATCTAAAATCCCGTTTGTGCCACGTACGGAAATAGATCTTAACTTACCTGCATCTAATCCTTCAATTATATCTGAACCCATCATTGAAAGATTCATTCCTATAGTTGCAAATAAAGAATCAGAAATTCTACTTGATATTGCTGACGCTAATATTGTACCATCTGTTTTAATAATTGCTGAAGCTTCAATATTTAGATCTAATGTAATCAATCGCTTTAAAATATCATTCATGCTAGAAGGAGGTATTTCCTCTTTATGTTTGACTTCTTCTGATGTTTCAGATTTAGGAATTTCTAATTTTTTTACTGAAATTTTTTTAGACAGAAAACTCAATACTTTAGTCATATCTTTTTCTAATGCCTTTTGTTTTAAAGTAGCGGTGTTACTACCAGCAGATTTTGTGGATGATTTTGCTAATGGAGTTATCTGTTTCTTCTCCTGGGCATCTAAAACTGAACTTTTTAGCTCAGTAAAAGCATTTGATATTGTATCTGTAGAATATGGAGGAGGTTGGAAGCTCTTTCTTGGGTCCATTATAGTGCTTCTATAGGGTTGAGCTGGAATTTCTTGTAGCACTTCTTTTTTTGAAGTTTCAGATGCTTTTTCTTTACTAGTAGGAGTTGGACTTTCAATTTCATTAATTTTGGCTTGGGGGATCTCTTGTAATTCTGCTTCTTCAGTTATAAAATCATCTTCAGTTGGAATTTCATGTAATTCTAGTTTTTCTTTACCCTTTTCTTCTAATTCAGCAGGTTCAATTTGAGGGTGCTCCGTAGGCTTCTGTTTTTCTTTCTTTTTTTTTTCAGCTTTAATTCTCTTCGATCTTGAACTTTTAGAAGATACTGGTAGTAGTGCTCCACATGTCCTACAAGTATTAGTAACTGCTTCATTATTCGTAGTTCCACAATTTTGGCATATTATCAATGTTCAATCTCCACTATATGTGTTTTATGAGCGATATCTTTATTCAATTCCATTATATTTAAAGTGAAATCATATTTTTTTTGTTTTTATTACACAAAATATAAGTAAAAATCCAATTTTATTAATGTTAGTAATAAGAAAACTAAAATACATTGTATTAAAACAGATATAGAAAAAGTCTAGCACTTTTATTCATAAAGAATTTTCTTTAATAGATCTGTAAAAAAATCAAGATCTTCTTTATAAGATTGAGTAATTCAAAAAGTGAAAAAAAAAGGAGTTATTATGCTTATAAATAGTAGGTTTAGAGACTGAATTTCTTTTTATTCTCTTTATATTTGAATCTTAGTACAATCACAAATAATAGTACCCCAATCATAATAGTAAACAGAAATACGTTATATCCATTAATCTGTTGATCAGGAAATAAGTGTAGATTTTTAATTAGTAAGAACTCGTCTCGACTTGCTATATTCTTATAAACATACCCTCCTACGTAAATATTACCATTGATATCTCTGACCATTCCAGTTGCAATACCTCCCTGGTAAAAGATTAATGATTTAGCCCAATGAAAAGTACCGTTAGTATCATATACTACAACACAATGTTGAATACCTTTTGATCCTGCAAGATATAAGTTTCCTGATGGATCTATTAACATAGAGTAACAGTTCTCAAATGAAGTTCCACCACCCCAAGTCCTATTCCATTGATAATTCCCAAATTTATCATATTTAACGAGAGAAATATCTGAATATCCTTCGCTATAGCTACTTCCAGCTAAGTATATATTTTCTGAAGCATCGAGTACAATTGCTTTACAAAAATCCCCGCTATCACTACCCCATGTTTTATTCCATTGAAAATCTCCAGTACTATTAAATTTCACTAAACCCATGTCAAAACTTCCTGCTCCGTAACTTCCAGTATTTCCTGCAAGAAATATATTATCTGATGAATCTAAAGCTATTGCCCAACATATATCATTATATAGTCCACCCCATGTTTTATTCCACTGATAATTTCCTAAATAATCGTATTTTACAAGACAAAAATCTTCATTATCTGGTCCAATCATAGATGACCCCGCAAGATATACATTTTCATGAGAATCTAAGGCCATAGTGTAGCATACATCATTGTATCCGCTATCCCAGGTTTGATTCCATTGGTAATTTCCGGAAGGATCATACTTTGCAAGTACGAAATCATGAGTGCTAGAGTTTTGATTATATATTTCACCTGCTAAAAAAATATTATCTGATGAATCTACAGCAATTAGACCACCTCTATAAGAAAATCCAAATGTCTTATTCCATTGATAAGTACCAGTGTTATCGAATTTAACAAGACATAAGGTACTAGAACTACCAGAATCACTAATCACTTGAAACGTTCCTCCAAGATATATATTGCTTGATGAATCTGAATCTATCGCGTAACAGGAATCATCCCCATTTCCACCCCAAACTCGATACCATTTATCATTATTTGCACTCCCACAAACTAAAGTAAAGTTAAAAGTCAAAGAAATAAAAATAAATGAGATTATAATTTTAATAATTTTCTTCATTCAGGTTTCCAAATTAAGGTAATTTACCCTATCAATATGGACTTGAATATATAAATATTCTTATCAAAGTAAAAGTGATTATTAATATTATTAAATTATTTATATAGAATTTCTTTAAGTAAATTTGCAAAAGATTCGAGATCTTCTTTATGAAAAACAGGATCTTCCTTGAGTAGCAATAGATAATAGGGCATAGTTGATTGTTTAAGGGTGATTTGCTTAAAGATAAAATTTTTGCCAAATCTTTGTACGATCATCTTTTCGTTAAGGTAAATTTTACAAGTTATCTCTTTTATGATCAATAATTATGAAAAAAATTTACTTAGAAATGCAGTTAATTTTTTATAATATTGTTCAAACTCTTCAATATCAAACGTATCTGTGATTCGATTGCTCCAAATATTACTATATTTAAAATTGTAGTCAATACACTCATCAAAGCGGATCATTATCATATATGCACTTAACTCAGCCAAAACCTCATTTTTAGCGTAACTGTTAATATCAAGGGCTAAGGATGCCTTTACAATATGATGTCCTAATTCATGAAATACGGTATGACTTGACTTTTCATAAATAAAGATTTCTTTGGTAGCGGGGTCGTATTGTCCTTTTGTATCTTGGGATTTGAAATCTTCCTTAATGGTTAGCTCTGGAAAGTTGTCTTTCGCAAAGTTTAAGGCGATATTGTAATCAATTTCCGCATTTTTCATAATCACATTATCGATCTCTTCGGATTCTTTTAGGTAGTTCTCATACTCTGAAGTCTGGCTAATATCGAATGTATTACCGATTTTGAAGAAAGCTAAGGTTTGCCTATCTTTTTCTTTCTCTTCTCCATCGGAATCAAGTTCTAAGGTCTTTATTTTCTTAAAAATGGGGACTAATACCTTATAGGCTTTTGAGCCTTTAAGCACTTGAATTAATAATTTAACTCATTTAGAGGAATTGATTTTGAATGATAATCATATTTCTACTATCCCTGAAAAAATAGGAAGTACTCTTGACTTGAGGCTTCTTGACTTAAGAAATAATCAAATATCTTCGCTTCCTTCCACAATAACTGAGTTTAGGGGGGTTATCACCATCAAGTTAAGTGGGAATCCGATAGATATAGTAAAGTTAAAAGAGACTATACATAAAGATAATAAGTATTTAAGATTATCATAAGAATTTTGGAGATATAGTCCGACATATGTCTTAAATTATCCTGATAATATTAAAATTAAGACATTTGAGAAGAAAAATACATTGAATTACTTAAATAAGATTTCTCTCAATAAATTAGCAAATGATTCGAGATCTTC
>JAEOTW010000207.1 GCA_016839655.1 Promethearchaeota archaeon
GAAGTTACAAATGAATTTAGCTCGAATAATCATCCAACTGTAATACATTGTGTAGCTGGATGTGGAAGATCTGGCATAATGGTAACAGCTTGGGCTTCCTATAATGGAATGATACCTAGTGGAATCGATCCGGTAAAATGGATTAGGAAATTAAGAACCTGCTGTTTAGAAACAAAAGAACAAATGGATCTGGCTCGAAAAATAGCTAAGAAATACAGTAAAAGAGCCTAAAAAAACTTATTTCTAGTTAATTAGTTCTCCTCTTTAGCAATAGCTAAAATAATTTTCATTAATATATTAACCAAATTTTCATCAGAACCAAACAAATTTCTGTAATATATATGTCGATGGATAATTGCATCAACTGCCTGTAAAATAATTTTTTCTTTCCCTTCGAAATTAAAATTGCTTTTTTTAAACTTTTTTGCGGCAGAAATTATTGGTTCTATTATTATATCTATTTCGGGTTCTATGAATTCAGAAAATTTAAGATAAGAATCCATGTTTGAAATTATTTCTATTTCCATTGCAGCAGAAAGTTCTCGAGACTTTCGATGCATGTCTATATTTCGATATAAGATTGTTTTAAGAGCCTCAGTAAAATTATCGAAGTTATCAACAGAAAAAAACCTTCCAACTTCTAATTTTTCCATAATATCTTTGAATATTATTTTCAAAATTTCAGATTTCCCTTTTTTAAAATGATAGAATAAAGTTCCTGCACTTATATTCGCTTTTCTTGCAATTTCTCTCATGCTTACACTTCTATATCCCTTGTTAGTTATTAACTCTGTTGCAACCCTTATGATATGATCTCTTGTAGAGTATTCTATATTTCTTTTCTCATTTGAATCTGGAACCATATATACTTAATGAATTTTTAAAAATATAAATCTATCGTTCATCGATCGAAAATATTATTGTTTTAGGATTATTCGATCATTGATCGATAGACTTAAATACATGTTATTAATATTATTTAATTAGTTGATCACTGATCGAATCGAAAAAATGATCATTGATCAAAGAGGTGAATAAAGCATGTCCTTAAATATTAAAACAAAACAAAATCAATTTCAATTCATTGCTAAAGATGTTAGAAAAAGCTATTGGACAGCTAATATAGAAACAAAAGCTTTAGATGGGATAAGTATAAATGTTGAAAAAGGGGATTTCAAAATGATTTTAGGACCATCAGGAAGCGGTAAAACAACATTAATGAATATATTAGGTGGTTTGGATTCTGCAGATTCAGGAGAAATAATAATAAATCTTGGTAATGGAAAATTTAAAGATATTCGAAAATTAACTAAAAATGAATTATCAAATTATCGTAGAAGACATATTGGTGTAATTTTTCAATTTTATAATTTAATTCCAATCCTTACAGCTTTAGAAAATACTGAACTAGCGGCTAGATTTTCTAGAATTTCTAACCCTAAAAAAAAATCTAAAGAATATTTGTCTGAATTAGGTCTTGAAGATAAGGTTAATCGATATCCAAATCAACTTTCTGGGGGAGAACAACAGAGAGTTGCAATTGCTCGCGCTTTAGTTAAAGATCCAGCTCTTATACTCGCTGATGAACCTACGGGTAACTTAGATTCTGTTAAAACAGACGAAATTTATAAGATTCTAAAAAAATTGTCTGAGGATTACAATAAAACAATATTAATAGTGACGCACGATGAAGATATGGCAAATAAATATGCAAAAGAGCATATTCACATCAGAGACGGTAAACTTATAAGAAACAAAGGAAAAACGGTGAGGTGAAATTCTTTGAAAAAGATTTCTATATGGTTTATATGGAAGAAAGCTTATAAAACTCTTATAAAGAACAAACGCAAAACAATTCCAGTTATAATTTTACTAACTTTTTCTATTGGATGTGGAACTATACTATTTGACGTTCAAGATATTAGGAGTAGAGCTGTGGAGGAAGCTATTGAAAAAACAAATTTTGCAGATGGTTTTGTACACTTCGAGCCACTTCCTGAAATTTTGATAACTCAACTTATAGAAGATGAGCTTTCCCATTATTTAGATGATTATGAATTAAATATGTTGGTTGTATCAAAATTTATTATTTTTGGAGAATATTATGATGGCGTTTTAGTTGGTATAAATGTATCAAAAGAAAATCGTATAAATAAATTAATAAATAGAGATAAAGATGAGATCCAGAATTATGAATTTGCTCTTAACTGGGCATTTGCAGATGATAGTAACATTAAATTTGGGACTGAAATATTGTTTTCATACGGTTCTTATGAAATGGCATTAGAAATAGAGAATATTGGATATAATCCTGAATTTCAGTTTGTGCCGTTATATAATAATATTGCTTTTCCTTCTATTAGGCCTTATCCCGTGTTTTATCTGGATAAAATATTTCTAAGTAACATAGTTCTGAACCAATCAACACCTCTAGTAAATTATTGTGTGTATAAATTGAAAGACCAAAACAATAATAAAATCGTAACAGAGAAAATAAACTTAATTTTTGGAGAGCAACTTAATCAGCAGCTTTTGCAGGAACAGCATCCTTTTGTAAAAACAATGAGAGAGGATGAAAAAAACGATCGGAGCTTATTTTTATTTCTTACGACTATTATGTTAATTGGAGCGATAATTACATTAATTTTAGTAACGAACAAATTAATAGAAGATGATTTGAAATCAATTTCTGTATTTCAAGCACTAGGTGCAAATAGAAAAGAAATATTAGCAAATTTCCTTGTTTTTAATATCCTTTTGATAAGTTTCTCTTTTCTTTTTGGTTTATTGCTTAGTATCGGTTTTAATATCCCAATAAATAATTTTATGATGGATACATTGAAAATACCATTCGATCTTAGAGTAATTATTACAATTAGCAATTCACTTTGGATTGGGCTAATTTTATTCATAGTGTCAATTATCTCCACATTTTCTATTGTAAAGAGAACATTTAAAATGGATGTTCAACAATCGATGAAATTTGAGACTAAATTTTTAGAAAAAATTAATATTATAGAAAAAATTTATCGAAAACTAAAAAGGAATCCACATCCCTTAACAAAATATCATATTAGAAGAATTTTTGGCAAAAAATTACATCTAGTTTCTTTGATTTTTGCTCTTAGCTTTTCGGCATCATTAATTATTTTCACTTTCTCATTTCCAAATAGTATAAGTTATTCATTGAATCGACAATTTAGTGAAATTGATAAATTTGATTGCTACGCTAATACTTGGCAATATGAGGATGAATTGTTATTAAATTCATCATTAAATTCCATAGAAGAGCTTACTCTATATGAATCTGGTGTTTCTGATTCTATTCTTTTTTCAAAAAATAATGATACAGGATTTAAAATTACATTTAGATTAATGGCTTATGAAGAGAATTCAGCATTGCACCAAATTAAAGTTGAAGGAGGAAAGACTTTTGAGGATATTGATGATGTTGTTGTTTCGAAAGATATAATTGAGAAATATAAACTAGATATTGGGGATTTTATTTATGTTAAAAGTATGGGATTAGAGTCAATACACCAATTAAGAATTGTGGGTTTAGTGAACGATTTAACCACTTCAACTATTTATCTAATGATGCTTAAAGCTCAGTTAATTTTGAATAAAACCAATAAAATCAACACAATTTATTTCACTTCAGACAATATCGATATCTGTGCGGAAAAAGTTCAAAATATTCCAGAAGTAGAATTTGTGGTAAAAATGAGTAGCTTAAAAGAAGATATTAAATACGTCTTACAAATGATTTCTTCACTTTTTATTGTGTTTGGTATGTTCTTTCTTTTATTTGGAGTACTCCTTTTACTAATAATTTTTAAATCTAATATTGATTATCGTATAGAAGATTATACTAGCATGAGAGCAATCGGTTTATATAATTCAGAAATTAGAAAAAGTTTATTATATGAAATATTATTTTATTTCATTGTTTCTTTAATACTTGGCTTTATTTTTGGACACTTAATATCTAAATTTATAATTACTATGTACTCATCAATTATGCCCGGAATCCATTATCATCTATATTCAATTAGTTATATCTTCTATATTTCGATTTTTGGAATTATCATTTTATTATCATTTTTTATTAACCAACGAAGAGTTAAACAAGTCCAACTAGCTAAAATGATGAGAGAAAAAACATTTGGTTAATTTTCAATTTTTTTTTCTTTGTTTAGATTTTGCTTGAAAAATAGCAAGAAAATATCAAAGATAACATATTGTAAAGTATATAATATTGAAATTTATATATTTATTAACACTATTAATTTTTCATTGCTAAACTACTCTAAAGAATAGATGCTTATGCAAAAGTCAGATTATATCTACATGATCTCCGATAATATAATGGTATATCAAATTAGCCTTCCCGCAGATCTTCAAGAAAATGGGTTGCGTATGCATCTAAACAAGTTTGATGAAAATTTCCTTAAAATTATTGCCGGATTTGACAAAAATTTCTTAGAACATTTTCTCATCATTTCAAAGGGGGGTAATCAACGAGAACTTGATAACATTCTTAAAAAAATGGAAAAAATCTCCTTTATGATCGGTCCTACTGGAAACTTAAATTATCTAGCGTCCAATCAAATACAGTATATCCTTACAAAACTCGGATCTTTAAAATTAAATGAGATTAAGGAAGGAAAAATTAGTGAAATTGCTGATGAGCAATTAGAAAAAGAGTTTGGATCTACCTATAGCACATCATCAGCATTAGAAAGTCAACTCGCTAGTGCTGCTTTTTATCTTCAACAAATTGGTTATTCTCACCAAGAAATGCAAGAAAAGTTTAATGAAGTTAGGCAGGATCCTTCAAAAGTTGATGCATTATTTACTTTACCCCCAAAAGAAATTATTAGTATGCCTCCTGAAATACAACAAAGGAATACCCCTCCATCAAGAAGCCAACCTAACCAAAATGCTAGTCAACAACCTCAAAGGGTTGATACGAGTCAAGCGACCGAAAACGCAATCGATCAACACATTCAATCAATTCAACATGAAGTAACAGGAGAGAGAGCCAAGAAGGTTGAAGAAATTATCCAGTTAATCAAGGCCCATGCCAGAGAGAATATGGATGGAAGATATGAAAGAGTCCTCAGACAAATTCATCCAGATAGACTAAATAAAGCACTTAAAATGCTCCAATCCACAAAAAGGAAATCTAAAAGAATGAACCTTTATTTAGAATGGTTCTTTTGCTCACATCTTTTATCCAATATTGAAGTGAAAGTGGAACATTGGCAAACCAGTAGCGCAGCTAGTCATGGAACTACAGGTGTTTATACCGCAGGTTTAGACTTCTCCCGATATGATAATATAGTTCGAGAATTTCCTGATGGAAAATTAACAAAAGTTATTAATATAGCAAGGAAAATATTGCAAAATCCTACCAAGAATGCTATTCAGAAGCTAGCAACGAGTTTGATTGAAGAAACTGGTTTCGATGAGCACTTATATTTCACAGATTAAAGATGTTAAAGAAAGAGTTAATTTCCCTTTTGTAAATAATTTTTACACCTATTTATATCTCAAATAATCTAATGTTAAATTAAAGACAGAATTTGACGAGTATCTCTACTTCACTGACTAGCTTGCGGGTTTCTTGCTTTTAGTGAATTGTTTTTTCAATTGATTTATTTCAAAAATTTGAAGATTTTTAATTTCCTCTATTTTACTTCCAAGCTGATACTCGAAGATTTAAATATTCACTTTCTTATATACTGATGAATACTCTAAAACTTGAAAAGAGAGAATCATGAGGCGAAATGGTAAACTCGTAAAAAATATTCTTTTTTGGATATTTATTTTTAATCTAATATTTCTCAACGGAGGTGCATTATTCATTTCAATTGGAATGGGAATGATAGACGAAGAAATTGACAATAATAGTAAGGTTAGGAAATATACTGCGGGAAGTGATATTGCTGCTGTGGAGATCTCTTCAGATGGACAGTATTTTATCGCGAAAGGGGGTAATAAATTTTACTATTTTAATAGAAGTAATCAAACCCCTCTCTGGAACTACACTTCTGGGGCGTCAGGAAATAACATTCGTTCGTTTTCGATATCATCTGATGGGGAGTATGTTGTAACCGGCAGCGACACTATGTGGATATGTCTCTTCAATAATGACAATTCTACTC
>JAEOTW010000038.1 GCA_016839655.1 Promethearchaeota archaeon
GACATTTAAATTCAAAACCCCCAAATGGAATATTACTCTTTGGACCCCCTGGGACTGGAAAAACACTTTTAGCAAAAGCACTAGCTCATGAAAGTGAAGTTAATTTCATTTCAGTAAAAGGACCAGAGTTTCTTTCTAAATGGGTTGGTGAAAGTGAAAAAGCAGTAAGAGAAACATTTCGAAAAGCAAGAGCAGCAGCTCCATGCATTATATTTTTCGATGAAGTTGATGCTATAGCTGGTATGAGGGGTAGGTTTGCTAGCTCTCAGGTGACAGAACAAGTAGTTTCTCAGCTACTTACAGAGATGGATGGATTAGAAGGATTAAAAGATGTTATATTACTTGCTGCTACAAATCGACCAGATATGCTTGATCCTGCTTTATTACGTTCGGGTAGATTTGGAAGACATATTGATATACCCTTGCCGGACAAGGAGACGCGTGTTGAGATATTTAAAATTCATCTTAAAAACAAGCCATTAGACAAAGATGTAAGTATTAATCAACTAGCAGAAGCTTTAGAAGGATATACTGGTGCTGATATTCAAGCAATCTGCGAAGAAGCAACACTTTTAACTATTCGCAAGGCTATTAATGATATAAAAATCGACACAAAGAATGAAGATTCAGTTAAAGTAGTAAAAATTTCTAAAGCTGAATTTGAAATATCAATAGAAAAGGTATTAAAGTCAGCCGATAAGGCTAAAAAATCCCATGAAACATATTCAAAAGAACCTTCAGAAGAATTATATCGATAATAAATAAAAAAAAATAAAAAGTAAGGAATGATTAATATGGAATTAGAGGAACCTGATGGAAGAGATATTTTTCTTAGTATTGACAACTTGTTTGAAATATTAGGAAATCCTACAAGAAGAATGATTTTATCAAAGTTAGCAAAGGTTCCGTTAGGAGCTTCGGAATTGGCAGCTTCATTTGGGAAAAAGATATCACGACAAGCGATTCATAGCCAACTTAAAATGCTTATAGATTATGGGATAATTCAAAGCCACGGTGAAGATCCAAGAAGTATTAAATATCGTATTAATAGTAATCTAACTTTAAGAATTGATATCACTCCAGATTATTTTAATATAAATTTTAATGTAGTTAAACTTGATAACACTCGAGACAATTTAGAACTTAAAGATACTGGATGTCATATAGATTATCAAAAAATAAGAACCCCTGATAAAAAACTCAGATTTTTAGGAGAAAAAATTAAGGAAATTGAACAAAGTATAGGAAATTTGGAACAGGAGAGAACTATATTGTTACATAATAAAGAGTGCTTTATTATAGAATTAAAAAACATAATAAAAAACCAGTATGACGATTATCTTAATACAAAAGAGCAACCCAATTTAGAAAAAGAGATTTTTTATACACTTTTTTACAATCCAATAAAATATTTCAAAAGAATAAACATTGATAAATTACTCGATGATATGTTCTTTTCAGAAATGGGACCGATTAGAAGAGACCAAAATAAAGTATCCATTAGGCATCTACTCAGAGATTTGTCCAATTTAATGGATGTCTTTCGTGAAGATGAGGATGATTGGTTTTTCGATATTTAATAAAGTTTTTTTTTAATATATTATCTAATTTTAGATACTGAATCATGAATCTACAAGATTTAAAAAAACAAATGCCTAATATATTTAAACGGGTTAAAAATGACGTACGAAAAATTTATAGACGTCATCGAGCTGGGTTAAGTCTTGGACTCGTGGAAATGGGTATATGTAAGGGTGGTTTTATAGGCGGGATGCATTTTCCTCCAGGGACAGACATTGTAATGAATAAAACTCCCCTAAAAATCATTCTAAAAGAACAACCTTTTGAAATAGTCTGGGCTTATACATATCATATTCTATTACATGAATATATCCATTCTTTGGGTGTTCTTGATGAACAACTATGCAGAAATATCACTCTTAGGATAAGTGAAAAAATTTTCAAGGAAAGCAACCACCCCGCAATAATTCTTGCAAAAAATGGGATTGCTACTTTTTTTCCTAATTTGCCTTTAATTTATGCTCCTCCAGATCTTAAACCTGAGGTACAAATTGAATATATCTATAATTTTGATCAAGAGAGTTATGATTATATCTCTTAATTAAAATATAAAATAGTATGTAGAAAATTACTAATTCTCTCTCAAATTCATTGATGAGATAGCTTATGTGAATTCAAGCATTTATTAAGGGTAGTTATTAATTTTTGATGCGTAAAAGGTTTATCCAAGAATCCCATTGCGCCATTAGCATATACTTCTTCTTTAATAGTCTTGTCAGCACTCGCAAAAATAACTTTTGAATTATGATCAATTTGTAGAATTTCCTTTAAAGCATCAATCCCATTTTTTATAGGCATTCTATAATCTAAAATTATTATATCAGGTTTTATCCTAAATGAATTGAACATTCTTATTGCCTCCTCTCCATTATTAGCAATGCCTAAAACTTGAAAGCCCGCCATTCCTAATAAAAGTTCATATAGTCTTTGAAGATCTCTATCATCTTCAGCAATAAAAATTGTTTTTATCCCTAATTCACCTTTTAGGAGATCAATCCCACTTAGAAAACTTCTGTTTTAGATAAATTTAAAATAGAAGTTTTTGCTGAACAATCTTACACACCTAATACAGAAGTAATCGTATTTATGCTTTGAGATTAAATAAAAGTACCTTGAATTCTGGATTATATTATAAATATATAAATATCAGAAGTATTTCAAAACTATTACCGTAAATTTTTTTTGTCCTTCAATTTTACAAGAACTTAGAAAATAAGCTTTTATCTTTTACCCTTATATAAAGGATGATATAAAAAAATTCTATAATAATATACAAATAAAAAAGAGGGCATAAAAATTACGCAAACATTATCTGATGATGAATCTATTGATGGAGAAAAAGAATCTATCCAAAAAGACATAGATATTTCGCCTGACCAATTAGTACTTAAATGGAAGTTTCAAAATGTTGATAAAAAACTTATATATGATATAAAACGTTGTATAGGATGTTCATTATGCAAAATTGTATGTCCTGTTGATGCGATCGAGCTTGGGCCAATTTCCGATATCGCTCAAGGAATATTAGATGATAGTAATCCAAAAATATTGATAGACTATGATAAATGCTGTTATTGTATGTTATGCGCAGTAGTCTGCCCAAATGATGCATTCCATGAAAATATTATTCCCGAAGAACAAATAGACCTTGAAGAATTCCCATCAATCGGAAAGTTTTTCAAGATAGATATGAAAAAATGTAATGAAGATTCTAAAAATGAAATATGCCAGCTATGTTTAAAAGTTAGAGATAGAAACAAAATAAAGGAATACTTTAAAATTCAAAAGGAGTGTCCCCTCCAATGTTTTTCAATTGATTCTCCAATTAAAGGAGAAGTTATTATCAAAAAAAATATGCTCCATAAATGCGATCCTCAAGGGTGTAAAGCATGTGTCAATATCTGCCCAACGGAGTCTTTTTTTATTCCTGAACGCGCGGAAGATGTGAAAAAATATGGAAAAATTGCATGTAATGAAGATGAGTGTTTTTATTGCGGAGCTTGCGAAAATTCTTGCCCTGACGATTTGATAGTTGTTAATAGAAAGGATATTGTAATCATTGATCCTAAAAAGAGAGGAAATTACCCCTGGATACAGGGCTGGATAAATAGTATAAAAGAAATTCTTAGAAAAGCGTTGATTCGGGGAAAAGTACAAATAAAAATCCCCGAAATTGAAGAAGAAGTTAAAAAATTACATAAGAAAATTGAAGAAAAAATTCCGCAATTATCAATGGAAGATAGAAAAAAATTGGATGAATTAAACCAGAAGATTCAAACTTTCCTCAGATCTCCAAAAATCAGGTACTGGATAAAGGACAAAAAAACCCAGCAAATTACAAAAGAACTTAATAAATTCTTAAGTAAGAAAAAATAAGGAAATTAAATATCTCTTTCTCTAAAATTATCCTTGTTTAAATATGTAGTCATATAATTAAGGTAAATATCAAAATCAATATTGGTAATTGTTAAATGAAGTTAATTTTAAAGATTAAACCAAATAAACCATCAAAAGAGAAGAGAATTATTGCTTGGATACAAAAAGATTCAACCTTCAAAGATGATATTATTCAACTGTTTAAACTCTTTAAAGACAATATTAATATATCTAAATTAAGTAAAATTTTAAGATATCATATTGTAACCTCCGAAAACCCAGCAATTATCTTGAATCTGTTTTCATCAATTCAAGAACTAATCCCTGAAGTTTACTTTGATAAAGAAGATTCAATAGAGATTGAAGATTTAATAGATATATAGATATTATTTTGAGAGGGATTAAAAAAATAATGAGTGGGAGAGGGGGGATTTGAACCCCCGACCCCTTGGTCCCAAACCAAGATTCACGCTGTAGAGAAAACCCCTACAGTATCATACCAAGCTAGACTACCCTCCCGTTGCCAAACAAAACTCTGTTTTTAAAGATTTTATTAAACCTTAAGAGATGGGATAATTATTATAAAACTTAATACAAAATCTAATTGATATATAATACAAATAATAAGAATTAAAATATTTTTTCAATTTGAAATATTAAATCGTAAAAAGAAGTAATTTTAATCTTTATTTAGTGGTAGTGTAAAATAAAATTTTGCTCCTTTATTTCTTCCTTCAGACTCAACCCAAATTTCACCCCCATGTAATTCTACTATTTTTTTTGAAGTATATAATCCCATTCCTGTTCCTTCAATACCAATATCCCATCCTTGACCGTACCGTTCAATCTTTCCAAACCGTTTAAAGATTTTCTTTTGTTCATCCTCAGATAATCCAATTCCATGATCTTGAACCGAGACAATCACAAAATCGTTGGTTTTTTCAGTTTGAATCTTTATCTCTCCATATGGCGGCGAATATTTTATAGCATTAATAACTAAATGAGAAATAACTTCATAGATTTTCTCCTTTTCAAAATTCAATGTCATACTATTTGGTATATCTAAACTAATAAAATGATTTCTTGTTTTTGCTAAGCCTCTAAAATTTTTTACGCAAAACCTTATTAAAAATGATAAATCTTCTTCACTTGGCTTGAACTGAATCTTTCCTGAGTCTAATAGTGAAGTTTCTAGAAGTTTATTAATGATTATTCCAAGCTGTTCAGTACCAAGTTTTACTTCACCTAAAATTGATAAGATTTCGTTATCAAACTTTTCTTTATGTAAATCTAATAACAGATCAGTAAAACCCTTAATTGAAATAAGGGGTGTTTTTAGCTCATGTGAAGTTCTTTCAAGTAATTCTGTTTTTAATTGATTTATTTCTATTAATTCCCGTTCTATCTTTTTTCGATCAGTAATATCGTGAGCGATATTTAAAACTTTTTTAACTTCTCCTTCTTCTATTATAGGGACACTATTAATTTCATATTCATAAATCTCTCCTTGAGGAGTTTTTGCTTTAAATTCCACGCCTTTAACTTCCTTACCTTTTCTTACTAAATTTACTGTTTGTGTAAGCTCCTCATAATTGTCTCCAGCGAAAAAGTCTAACGAATTTAATCCTCGATATCCTTCTTGAACAAGCCCCATCCTATCTAATAATGATTGATTTATATCAATAAGTTTTCCGTCTGTATCAGTTACATAAATAAAATCAGGAATTTGATTGAATAAGAGGCGATAATTTTCTTCAGATTTTTTTAATTTTTGTTCTCCTTCCTTAAATTCAGTAACGTCTCTTAACACGCCTATAATTTTTGTTTTATTATTTATTTTTACTAAAGAACCTTTTGCAAACACATATACGTAATGTCCTTTCTTATGTCTAAACCTGTATTCTCTAGAAAATTGCTCCTCTCCTTCTTTAACTCTCTGAAAAGTTTGGAATACAAGTTCCATATCATCTGGATGGATATAGCTAAAAAATTGATTACCTATTACTTCCTCTGGCAGATATCCAAACATATCATAGACTCGAGGGGAAATATACGTAAAAGTACCGTCTAAATCTATCTCAGCAATGACGTCTAAAATACTATTGATTAGAAATTGGTATTTCTCATCAGATTCTTTTAATAAACTCTCACTTTCAGTCAAAAAAACTCACCCTATGAAAATTATATATTTACCTGATTATGGAGGGAAAAAATTGCTAGGATTGTTATGAATAATTTAGATGTTACTTACTTATTTAATAATTAGCATCTGAGATTCTGGTTTTGAATTCTAATTGATACTTTTTTAATGAAATTTACCTATATTTACTTAGTTTAAAATGAAGACTACAATTGAGCTGATAAAATTAGGAAACATAGACCAATCTATTTTAGTGAACTTAAAGAAAAACCTAAAACGGACATTTAGTATATTCAACTTATCTGTCAATATTATTCATAAAGCAATTTCACTTGAACAAAGAGAATATGATCCAAAAAGAAGTCAATATGATGCGTTAAAAATTTTAAAAAAAATAATTAATCTTACCAAGAATAAACAATTTTTTCGAACCTTAGGAATTATGGATGAAGACATATATTCCAATACTTTAAATTTTGTATTTGGTATAGCAATTAATCCAAAAAGCAGAAAACCAGGATTCCCTATTATAGCATTAATCTCACTTACAAGACTTAGAGAAAAATTTTATCGAAGGCCTGAAAATACAGCCCTTTTTGAATTGAGGATACTAAAAGAAGCTATCCACGAACTTGGGCACACCTTTAGTTTAGAACATTGTGGTAATTCTTGTATAATGCAATTTTCAAATACTCTAATGGATACAGATAAGAAACCTCCGCAATTTTGTGAATCTTGCTTGAAAAAATTGACTATTTTCTTTAAGAACTTGTAATAACCTTTTTAATATTTCTGCTTAAAAACGATGTAAAGCTCCTCACTGATTTTCAAGATTTTTTTACTATTCTTAACTAATTTTATTAAATCAGGAGGGATATTTTGTATACCGAAATAACTTCCAGCCAAACTTCCTCCTATTGCTCCAACTGTGTCACTATCCCCACCAGCTGTTGCAAGCTCGAAAATACACTCTTTGAATGAAGTTAATCTTTTTAAAAAGATGAAAATTGCACAAATCACAGTACTTATGGTATATGGATGAACAAAAGCTTGACCTAAATAATCTTCGATAAAATATGGTGATTTAACTCCCGCTTGTGAAAATTTAATTAATCCTGATTCAATTGGTACATTTAATTTCGATTTCAATTTATTCAAGATTTTAATAAATTCTTCACATACCTCATCTTGAGAATTAGCAATTGAATTAGTTATAACTTCAAAAAACTCATCTATGGAAAAACCATTCTCGGGATTTTTATCTAATAAAAATGCAATAGCACTTGCTATAACTACTGCTCCTGCTGAAGCCGCTGGATGAGCGTGGGTAATTACACTCGATTTTATTGCCGTTGCTTTTAATGCTTTTGGATCTTTACAAAAATATAAACCAACAGGGGCAATCCTCATAGTAGTTCCATTTCCCCCTGAATTAGAAGCTGCTTCTTTCCATGGAACACCTGATTTTAATTTTCTGATTGAGGATATACAACCATAACCAGGACCAATAGGAGGATCATCTAACCAATTTATATATTCATCGATAACTTGTTCAATTTTAAATCCATCACCTTTAATTAAAGCTTCAGCTGTGTGGAGTGTTAATTGTGTATCGTCAGTATACGTTCTAAATATAGATTTATTTTTTTGAATAAAATCATCAAAATCATCAAAATAACTATATATTTGGGAACGAAGCTTTCCTTCAAAAGGATGCCCCAAGGTGTCTCCTATTGCTACACCCAATAAACAACCTTGGAATTTGTCTAGAAGATTTATTTCCATATTATATCAATAATAAGTTTGAATTATAAAATTTCTCTCTACTAATTTTTTTTCTTTAAATATAGATAGAAAATAGATCTTTGAATAGAATCTATAAAAATTATAATGTTAGTAATAAGGCTTATATATGAATTTTACTAGTTAATGTTTTAAATTATAGATTAAAATGATATCAAGAGGATTTAAATGGCTAAGATAGATAAATTGAATAATGTGATTACTGCTATGATAACTCCATTTAATGAAGACTTATCAATAGATGAAGAGAAGTATAGAGAATTTATCAGGTTTCAAATTGAAAATGATTGTCAAATCTTAACCATGGGTACAACTGGTGAAAGTGCAACCTTGTCCCACGAAGAACACCATAAAGCAATGGATATCGCAGTAGACGAAGCTCAGAGAAGTAAAAAAACCCCATTTGTATTAGCTGGCGCAGGGAGCAATTCTACAAAAGAAGCAGTTTCCTTATCTCAGTATGCTGAAAAAATTGGAGCAGATGGAATACTACAAGTAGTACCATATTATAATAAACCAGTGCAGCATTCTTTAATTGATCATTTTTCGGCTATTGCAGATTCTGTATCATTACCCATAATACTATACAACGTCCCTAGTCGTACTGGAAGAAATTTAGAGCCTGAAACGATATCTAAGCTAGCATATTCTAAAGATAACATCGTGGGGATAAAATGTGCCAGTGGAGACATTGATCAAATAACAAAAATAATTAAAACTACTCCAGATGATTTTATTGTCTTAAGTGGAGACGATAGTATGACATATCACATAATGGCATTAGGAGGAAAAGGAGTTATAAGTGTAGCCTCTAATATTATTCCATTAAAAATATTTGAATTCACTAATACTATGCTTAATAATGACTGGAAAAAAGCTAGGGATATGCAATTAGAACTATATGATTTATTCAAGGTTCTGTTCATCGAAACAAATCCAGGACCCGTGAAATTTGCTGCTGAAATTATGGGTATAATGGATAAAAGGATGAGAATGCCATTAACTCCCCCATTGGAAACAAATCAGAAAAAAATTATAGAAGTATTAGAAAATTTAAATCTAATTCAATTGTAACTGGGGCTTAAATTATGATTAAATTATTGATCTTAGGGCCAACTGGTTTTACTAGCAAGCTAATAAGTAAATTAGCAATAGCAGACCAAGAAATAAATGTTGTGGCGGCATGCGATATCACTAATATTGGTGATGATTTAGGTTTATTAATAGGTGTAAAAGATCCAAATAATATAAAAATAAAGGATATAAATAATCTTCAAAAAGTAATTAATGAATCTAACCCAGATGTAGTAGTAGATTTTACAGTGGCACAAGCAACTGAAAAAAATTGTATAATATGTGTTGAGAACGGAATACGATGTGTAATTGGTACCACTGCATTGTCAGAAGAATTTTTAAATAAATTTGAAGAACTTGTTAAAAAAAATAAAGCACCAGCGGTTATATCACCTAATATGGCTACTGGAATAAATATACTCTTTAAAATGGCATCAATACTCACTAAATATTTAGCTGATTGGGATATTGAAGTGTTAGAAGCGCATCATCATAGAAAAGTTGATGCTCCAAGCGGTACTGCAATGAAAATTGGACAAATAATAAGTAATGAACTTGGTTCTAATTTTGAAGATATTGCTAAATTTGGTCGGAGCAGGGGAACTAATAAGCGCTCAGTTGGCGCCAAAAATGAAATTGGAATTCATTCTATTAGAGCGGGTGATATTGTAGGAGATCATACAATATTGTATTGTGGACCAGGAGAAAGAATTGAATTGAAACATCAAGCTCATAGTAGAGAATGCTTTGCTAACGGGGCAATTGGAGCAATTAAATTTATTTCAACTGCTAAAGAAAATAAGATATACTCCACAAGTGAAGTATTAGGCTTATAAAAGGAAATCTTCTTGATAATAAAGCTAATAGATAAGATAAAATTATAAAAAAGATCAGTGCAGATCAGTATTATCATCAATCTTCTTAGTTGTAAAACTTTACATAGATTTCATTTTGCCAACACTTCATCGAGAGCATTAAGGGGTATCCAAGCCCTAATCGTCCCAATTTTTATAATTTTATCTCAATATAATAATAATAGACTTAAATTTTTATTTTTGTTGTTTGACCAAAGTAAAAAGAATTATTTTAAATAATCCGGAACTGTTTGATTTCTAATTAGATCATCAAATGTTTCTTCATTACGGATTTTGTATAAATTACCATCATTTATTAATAGTTCTGCAGGTCTAGGTCTTGAATTATATGGGCTACTCATTGTATATCCATAGGCACCAGCATCTAAAATTGCTAGATAATCTCCTTCGTTCAATTCGGGTAATTCTCTGTCTTTGCCGAGGACATCTCCCGATTCACATATAGGTCCTACAATGTCATATTTTAATATTTTTTTTTTGTGTTTCTCGTTGCAATTTATTATATGATGATATGAACCATACATCGTGGGTCGAATTAAAGTGTTAAATCCCGCATCTAACCCGGCAAATATTTTATATCCATTATCTTTAATCGTGTTTATCTGTGTTAAAATGATGCTCGCTTCAGCAGAAATATAACGGCCTGGTTCAATAAAAAGAAATGGTTCACCAATTTCTCCTTTCTCTACAAATTCTTTAAATCTATTTAAAACATTTTCACTATATATATTCAAATCAATCGGATCTTGCTCTGGATAATATGGGATCCCGAGGCCTCCACCAAAATCTACAAACTCAAAATGAATTCTTAAAGTCTTTGCTAATCTTTCTATAATATTAA
>JAEOTW010000208.1 GCA_016839655.1 Promethearchaeota archaeon
TTAAGTAATAATACAACATTTGTTATATTAAAATAAGATTCTAAATGATCAATCTTTTAGATTTAAATCTATTCAATTACTTTTTTTCAAAATATGGCGAGAATCGAAATTCGCTGTCCAATTTGTGCGCAATGGGAATATATAGAGATTGCAGATGATGCTACCAAAAATGTTACGAAAGGGCTTTTAGCAATTAATATTGCAGCAGGAATGGTATGCGAACATTCGTTTATCGCATATGTAGATAAAAATTTAACTGTTAGAGATTGTTTAGTAGCTGACTTTAAAATCGAACTACCAGAAAGTGCCTCCACAGTAGATAATAAAGAAGTTGTTACTCCAGAAACTGAAACTATTAAATTTGATTTAATTAGGTTAAATATTCCTGATATATTAATGGTGAACGTTATCAAAACCATCTTTTTAGGAAAGAGAGCAGTAATACTTTCGGATCAGGAATTCCTCTATAATCATCTTATTAATTTTTTTAAATCAATTATGGAAAATACATTCAAAATGGATTTAACAATTATTTCGGAGATAGAATATAAAAAAAGAAAAAATGAATACAAGGAATATATTGTCTTTAAGAATCGGGAAATAGTAAGAGATAAGGAAAAAAGTATTAATCCGAAAAAGTTGGAATTCGAGAAAGCAATGGTCCAAAAGTTCATTAATGAATATGATTTGATGGCGGGGGTTATCATATTAAGAAATGAAATAAATAAATGTTATGAGTTTTCTAAAGCTATAGCCGAACTCATTCAAAATAAAGAAGCTAAAGCAATAACATCTAAATTATTAATAGACTACATTTTAGAAAAACATGGGGAACGAATACAAAAACCCTATCTATCTTTTTTAATTGAGATTGTTCTTAACTATTTTAAAGTCGAAGTCCCTAAAATCAGTGGAGTGACTGATCTACTAGGATTTCTATAAGAATAAGATTAAATTTTTCTTTCGGCTATTGAATTTTTTAATTTTTCGTAAGATCGTTTACCATTTGAAAAAGGACAAACTTTAATACATATACTACAACCTTGAGTTTTTAAAAAATAGGGAAAACATTTTTCTCTCTCAATCCATGTACACATAGCTCCAATACCAGGAACATTGTCAACATTAATTCGTTTTTCTTCTAGAATTGCATCAGTGGGACACTCTTTTTGGCATAAGCCACATATTTTACAATATTCTTCAATCCAAGTGTGGTCTGAGTTATCAGTATAATCAAAGAGCTTCTCTTCGATAAATATAGGGGCTAGTCGTTGTCGAGGACCAAACTCAGGAGTAATAAGCATTCCATGTTTTCCTTGCCCTCCCATACCTGCCTTACCTGCGAGGGGTGGTGTACATACAAGACCGCCAAGAGGGTGATTACTTTGACAACGTACTCCTTTTTTTCGTAACCATCGTGCAATATCATTGACTGCCTCCCCTAAAGTTGCATATACTCGCATAACTTCCATACCAGCAGTAGGGAGGGGTGCAGTATCAATTTTTTCTTTCTTCATCTCTTGCATAAATACTAAAGCATAGCGAAAGAGGACATATTTTTCTTTAAAAATTAATTGAGTCGGTAATTCTGTAAATCCAATCTTAATTATATTCCATTTCTCTGAACTATATTCATTAAGTTCTTGCCATAACTTCATATTAGAAATTGGACTATGCACCATATCTTTTTTAAATGTGGAGTTTTCTATTTCTTGAAGATAAGGATTTAAATCAGTAAAACTCCGTTTTCTTCCTTTCAACATTTTTGGACCATATCTTAGCAGAATCTTAAACATAGATCGACCTGAACCTTCCCCTTTTTTAGCAGAATACATCCTTCTCACAGGTCCTTTTCCAGCATCGGAATCCTTAAATCCAATACTGAATAAATATGCAAAACCTTCTTTTACGGAAGATTCATGGTACTTAATAACCTGATCTGGATATTTTCGGCAGAATTCTAGAAAAGACCGTTCGTGTTTTCCTGCCATAGGATTGAAAGAAGAATCTTGTATATTAGACATAATACAATAATATTAAAACAAGTATTTAACCATTTGCATTCTTGCAAATATTCTGAAAATGCAAAGATTTATATCAATAAAAATCTACTTATACATAATGAATCCTGAAGAAACTCAATTTATGGAAATATTTACAACATTTATTGAACGATTTACTCAGGGTATGGAAGGCTTTCAATATAAAGGAAAACACATCGGAACTGGTATGTTTCTTTTAAATTTTATCGGTAAACACCCTAATTGTTCGATGTCTGATGTAAAGGTATTTCTAAAATTAATTCCTAGCGCTGCTACTAGGAGAATTGATAAATTGGTCAATATAGGACTAGTACATCGGATTAATGATGATAAAGATCGTCGGCTAGTTAAATTGATTCTAACTGAAGAAGGGAAGGGATTATACCAGAAATTTCTGCAAACCCGAATATTTGGTATGCAGATGATGAAACAAGAATTTTCCCAGGAAGACTTGGCAATATTCTTTAAAATTTTAAAGCGAGTTGTTGAATTGAAATCAAAATTCCCTAAAAAGCCAGAGTTTTTCAAAAATCAATAATTTTCTTCGTGAAACAGACCTTTCACGTTATTTTTTATATATCTCTTTAATATGTATTGAAAGCAAAATTTTATGGTATTGTATATGGGGAGAATAGGAAAATTTTTGTTATATAAACAAACATATTTATACAGAATTCCCTTAATATCTCTTATATTCAAATTTGATATCCTTTTAACAAATGAAATTTCATAAAGATTATCCAAAAATGCCATTTATTTATCACCAAGAAATATCTGAATTCTATATAGAGCCCCATTCTTTAATGACTACCTCTTTAAATAGAAATCACTTTGATTGTGAATATTGTGGTAGACAACTACATGGAAAAAGATTAAAACGTCATATAAATATATGCCAAAAAACTACGATACATATTTTTTGTTCTAAAGAGTGTAAAAATAGGTGGTGTTTTGATACCCAAAAAAGGAGATAAAATTTAAAAATATTTTTTATCTTTTCATAAGATAAATACTTATAGATGAAATTCAGTTCCAACTATTCCAAAAGTATGAGACGGATGTCTCGACATGATTTTATTAAATTCAAAACCAGTGCAGTGCATTCCACATGTAATTTCTGGGTTTAATCCTTCGATAAACCGAACTGAGTCTTCTATGGCTTCAGTTTTTTCCCATTCCTTATGAAATCCACCGATTACAGCATAAATTTTGTTAATTCCAGTTAATTTTTGCCCATGTTTTATGATATTTACTATCCCTGTGTGACCACATCCTGTAATTACTACGAGCCCTTTCTCCTTAATATTAATATAGATTGAAATTTCGTCTCTAAACGTATTTTTTTCAAATTCTTTTCTACTTTTCATTAGATAAAACCCTTTGGTAAGTTCTTTTTCATCAAATATCTCAATTTCTCCACTTGTAGTAATTCCTGATGTTAGTTTTATTGGTGTATTTATCTCTATAATTTTAAGATTATTTTGGTCAACTAAGTTTTCAATTATAGATTTGTTCATTGAAGGCAATTTGATATTGTAAATAAATTTATTTTCTTTTTGTAAATCACGGAATTTTTCTGTTAAAACTTCAGGAGAATAAAATGCTTGACCTGATTTTGGTACTAAAATAATGTTTTGATTATAGGAATTGGGTGTCAGAATTAATTCACAACCTTCTTTTAATTTAGGAAGGACATTCATTAAACCACCATAATGATCAACATGACCATGACTTAATATCAATTTGTTATAATCCTTGAAATCTATGCCCATAGCTTCTGCGTTCATAATTATAGAATTCCTAGGCCCTCCTGCATCTAAAAGATATTTTTTTATCTCTTCTCCTTGTTGTATTTCTATACTCATTGCAAGGCCATGTTCTGCTAAATATTTACTCCCATTTGTATGAGGTTGTATTATTTTTCCTTCAAATTTTTCGTCAGTCAATAAAGTTGAAATAGAGGTATTTGTTGTCAAAACTTTAATCGTTAAATTACCACTTTCAATACCATCTGATATATCTATACTCATTTTGGATTCCCATATATTTAGTTATAATTTTATAATATCTTCTATTTTTTTAATACTTTATTCAATTCCTCATTTCTTTTATTGAAAAGAATCTTATTTTTTTCAATTATTATTTTCCAGAGTTCTTCTCTTTGTTCCTTAGAAGATGAATTCAATTTTTCATATAATTTCTTAATTCCTTCCAAGTATTAAACCCTCTTTCAAAACGAATAAAATATATGCGCCGCCCGGGAATTGAACCCGGGTCGCCAAGTAATTGCGAACAATGTCTTTTTCCATGGTTCATGGCAACCTGGCATACTTACCACTATACTAGCAGCGCATAATTGTTAATAATAGGAATATATTAAAAAATTAAAATTTAATGATTATTAGAAAATCTTTTTTATTGTACAATTTCGGATATAACTTGTTTGATAGCATTATTATTTATAAAATTTTCAAGCTCTTGTATACTATGGGGTAAGCCCTCTCTAACGCCAATTTCTTGACATTCTAAGTAAGACATAGCAGTTGCCATTTTTGATGTTTTTTCAAGAGAGAAATTGCCTAACCGTGAGATTAAAATTCCAGTTAGGAAAGCGTCTCCTGCCCCCGTTGTATCCTGTACATCACCAGCACTATACACTCCACTATTTATAATTATCTTTCCATCTGAAATAATTGAACCATTAGGGCCATCAGTTATAGAAATTAATTTAATTCCCATATCCAAGAAAGTTTTAATCATAAGAGTTTTTTTATTTTCATCCGTAAATTCTTGAGCTTCTTCCAAATTCATTGATACTACGTCAGAATTGGAAATCAAGATTTTTGCCCATTTTGGAGCATTTTTAATGATAGACATACTAGGAGCCGCAAAAACCATACCACCCTTGTCTTTTGTCAAAGTTATCGCTTTTTCTATAGCTTTACACCCATCATCACTAGTTAAAGATGTCCATGCAAATGCCTTAATATTTCCAAATAATTTTTCATTAACATCTGAAGAATTTAATAGATTATTAGCACCTTTATAAGCAAGAATACTTCGATCTTTTCCCCATGGAGTTCTTAATATTATTGATAACGCTGTAGTGTCTCTATCAGTTTGAATTACTTGAGAGAGATCTACACCCCGTTTCCTTAAATCGGTCAGACAAATTTCTGCTGAAAAATCATTACCCATTACGCCAATATAAGCACTCTTTAATCCTAGCATTGATCCATTTGCAGCAATATTAGCACCTGAACCGCCTGGTACAAATCTAACACTCTTGACATTCAATTTACGAGAATATTCAATCGCTGTATACTTTTTAATAATATCTTTATCCATTAATTCAAAACGTAATATATCGTCAATTTCAATCATAATATCTAAAGTGTTACTCCCAATCGCAATTAATTCTGGTAAATTCATATTTATCACTTAAAAAATACAAAATTTTGATTTGTAGAATAAGTTTAAAATAGACATAAATCTTTTAATAATTTTGCTAAGAAATGTTTCTTAGAGAATTTAAAGAATAGATTTATTCTTTGTTTTTCATTGATTAGTATTATGATTCCTCTTTACTTTTGCTGACAAGCTTTCCCATCTTCTTTGTCATGCGTTTTGTAAGCTCCAGAAAAGCTTTTTGAACATTATCTCCATTTTTAGCTGATGTTTCAATATACAAACAGCCTTCTTTTTTTGCATATTCTTCTACTTCACTCCTATCTATTATCTGACCAATCTCTGGAATTAAATCGGATTTATTCCCTATTATTATGCTGGGGATATCATTAATTACTAGACTCCGCATTTCTGAAAGCCATTCTTTCATATTTGAAAATGTTTGATGCCTTGAAAGATCAAATACAACCAATGCTCCAAATGCACCTTCGTAAAAGCTACGATGGAGAAATTTAAATTTTTCCTGACCTCCTATATCCCATATATGGAGCTTTACAAATTTTTCTGGTGCGTATTCTATAGTTTTAGTTAAAAAATCAACGCCAATAGTTAATTTATATTTTAAAGTAAATTCATTGTGTATAAACCTGTTTAGTAAACTTGTTTTGCCTACCGCTCCTGGGCCAATTATTATTACTTTAAATGATAATTGCGCCGCGATTGAGTTATTACCTATTATACATCACCAATTTCCGCGCTATTCGCACCAATAGGGTAGTAGTACCTTTAACTGAAGGATACATATTTAATGCTTATTTAAATTTTATAATTAAATCTATAATTATTTATTATATTTTTAAGTTTAATCAAAAGTATATTATTTTTTTGAAAATATCGGGATATTGAATTATCATCTATTACAAATAGATATTAATTAAATACTGACAATAGAATCAATTTTGACAAATTTTTACCAAAAATATAAGCAAGTGAAAAACACAAAAATAATTTTATTCGTCTGATTTCAGTCGATTTAATTCTTTCTCTAATTCGGCTATCTTTTGATCAGATGTACCAGAAGCGGCACTAGGTAAGGCAACTCCCATTTCTACTTGGATTTCGGCATCAATTTCCCCTAAAACATCCTTGACATCAGTATCGGTAACTGCTGTATCGACCATTATGTCACTTATTCCGTCAGTTGTGATTTCCTCGGTAACAGCAAAGTCTTCCATATCAACTCCAATAGAGGTCATCATTTCTGTAAGTTGAGGTATAGAAAGCTGGTTCTTTAATGCACCTAGGCTTGCTGCAATCCCTTTCATTACTTCAGCGACATCCTTTACTGCATGAGCTTGTTCTAATTTAAACACCATTCCTTCAAGGTTCGTTCTGAAAAGGTCAATTGCTCTAGCTTGTTTTTTTACTTGTAAATAGTTTCGAGCATGAAATTCTGAACCTTGCAAATCACCTTGTTTTCGAAGATTTACAGCCTTATCTCTAGCTAGTTTTGCTGACATTTCCATTTTTTTAGTCTGTCTCGTTAGACGTTTGTTAAAAACTTTCAATTTAACTGTAGCAGTGCGGACATTATCAGTTTTTTTTCCTCCGCTCAACCACTTCGAGATATCTTTTAGAAAACCCATCTTTATCAAATCTAATAAGTAATTATATAATATATAAATGCTATGATGGGTATTTAATTTTTTGGAGACCAATCATTATTCTCGTTAGGTTAAAGAGTAAATTTGATATATTCTGATAAAATTATTAATATTACTGATTGTTAATTTAGATTAGCTATAAATAATAAAATTGTTTTTATAAAGTTAATATGTCGTCAGTTGATTCTAAACTTTATCAATTCGCAGTACAGACTGCTAAGGAAGCCGTTGCTTTAGATAACCAAGGGAAGTATCGCCAAGCAATAAATAAATATAATCGAGCTTCAGAAATCCTAATGCAGTTCATGAAATACAACAAAAATCCTCAAATGAGAATATTATGTCAAAAAAATATCGAAGAATATGTTGAACGCGCAAAATTATTAAAATCTCAACTTGGGGGAGTTAGACCTAGAGGTGCAAGACCTAGTACAAGTCCTGGTGCGTCGGGGGATGTTGATACTGGTAAAACTGAGGATGGTGTATCATCCGAAGAACAAGAACTCATTGATATGATATCGGGAACAATTGTTACAGAATCTCCCAATGTAAAATGGAATGATATTGCGGGCTTAGAAAATGTTAAACAAGCAGTAAGAGAAGCTATAGTTTTACCAATGGCAAAACCAGAATTATTTACAGGAGCGAGAAAGCCTTGGTCAGGTATATTATTATTTGGTCCTCCTGGATGCGGTAAAACATTATTAGCTAAAGCAGCTGCAACTGAATGTAATGCTACGTTTTTTAGTGCATCTTCTGCTGATTTACTAAGCAAATGGTTAGGTGAAAGTGAAAAATTAATCAGTTCTTTATTTAAAGTTGCGAGGTTAAAAGCTCCTAGTTTAATATTTATGGATGAAATTGACTCAGTAGCAACAAAACGGGGAGAGGGTTCTGAGAGTGGTGGCGAGCGAAGAGTTAAAACACAGCTATTAAGTGAAATACAAGGGTTAAAATCGTCTCATGAAAAACTATTATTGGTATTAGGGGCAACAAATCGCCCTTGGGATATTGACAATGCTATGTTAAGTAGATTTGAAAAAAGGGTGCATGTACCTCTTCCAGATTTAAAAGGTAGAGCGGGAATTTTTAAAATCCACACTGAAGGTGTAAATACAGCATTAACAGATGAAGATTTTGTAGAATTAGCAGTAAGAAGTGAGGGTTATTCTGGAAGAGATATTGCAAATGTATGTCGTGAAGTTATAATGTTGCCTGTACGTGAGTTAGATATGAGTGGACTTTTAGAAGATTCAAATAAAGATGTTACTGTTAGAGATATCACATTAAAAGATTTCAAAAAAACACTTAAAAAAGTAAAACCAATGACCAATGCAGCATTATTAAAACAATATAATGCGTGGGCAGAAGAGTTTGGAGAAGTTTAAAAACCAAAATGATTAAGATGGAAAGACAGAGAGAAAGATCAAGTGAAATTACAAAAGAAGTTAAAGAAAAAGCTGAAAAAGAGTTAGAAGAATTAAGGAATGAACTTGCTCGATTAAGACAGCTAAAAAAAGAAAAAGAAGAGTTGGAAATAGAAGCAACTCAGAAACAAATCATTAAGCAAGAAGAGATTAAGACTACAGAATTAGACTATATAGAACACCAATTTGACAAACTTGAAGAGATTTTATCATCTAAGCTAGGAGAGATTGATAATAAAGTATATCAACAACATGCTGATCAGATCGAAGCAGATTTGCAATCCCTTGAAGAAGAAATTATCGGAGAAAAGGGTTTAATAGAAAAAAAATTAACTGCTTATGAAAATTTATTAGATGCTTATCCTTGGCTTGAGAAGGAAAGGAAAAAGTTTATGTATACGATGCCAGATAAAAATAAAACCAAAACGGATTATGTATCTTGGAAAACAGAGTGGGGAAAAGTTCTCTTTGATTATGTAAGGTTTGCTGTACTTCACATTATTTATACAAGAGAATTAATTACTCATAAACCATTTTCGAATTTCACTCAGCGAGAACATTATATTATAGAAATCGCTGAACAATTAATTAGTCAAAACCAAGCCAAATGGCTCTCAAAAAAGAAAGGTAAATTAAGAGTCTATTGGAAGACTCTGGAGGTTTGGTCAGATGAAATATATAATTGGGCATATGAAAATGGAAAAATCGAGCCAATCATGATATATGAATTAAGAGAAGCAAAACAAGAAGACTTTAGTTCACTTCCATTAGAAGATTTAGAAGAAATTTTTAAGATTCTAGCAAAAAACCGTAAAGCTAAAGTTATGAAATTAGAGAATGGACAGATGGCCTTTAAAATAAAATTAGAATAATCCATTTAATTATAAAGATGGGAAATACCATTGTTTCCCAGTTAAGATATTTTCCCTGAATTTGGCAATACCACTTTTTTCGAGGGATTCTAACGCACGGAGAGCACGATCTTGAGACCACTCCAAATTAGCACATACATCCTCTAAAATTAGAACTCCTTTTTCTTTAGCTAAGTCAACTACCTTTGCTTCATCACTTGTATATTCAATAGGAAAGAATCTTATTATAATAGCTCCGGATTCTAACTGGATTATATTCTCAATTACTTTTGTTTTTTTTAACAATCGTAGAGATTTTTCAACATCTTTTACTTCAATGTTTCCATTTAATATTCCTGTATTCACTAATTCAAAGACTTCTGATAATGGGATTATTCCTCCAGTTTCCTCTTTACTCATCAGCACTCTTTGGTATGCTAACATTCCTAACTTTTGATGATCAATTTTAGAGAATTTTCTCAATACATCATGCTCTGTTATCTGTTCAGTAATAATTTTTGAAGAGGGAATATTATATTTATTCTGTAATTCTTTTACCTCTTTTCTTAATTCTGGTGTTAATGCTAATAAAACACCATGCTTCTTAGCTAACTCTCGCAGTTTATCTTTTGTAAATTTTTCAACAGACGCTTTTGCTTGCATATCTTTCATTTTCAGCTCAGCAGCCTTTTTTTTCATCGCTTCTTTTAGATCAATCTCATCTTCTATCTTTCGAATACCCATTTTTAGATAACACTATTTTTTAATACCTTTATTGATTAATAATAATAAATCTTCTTAATTCTTTCTATTTTAATTGAATATGATTGAATCTTCAAATTTCAGACAAATTAATGAAATCGAGAAAGAAATCATTTCTAAATCGTTATCTAAAATTTCTCCTAATATTATGCAAATTTTAATAAGGTCTAAGAGGACATTATATATTTCACTAAGCGAGGCAAACTTGAAAACAAATTACCCTCCTATTTACTTGATTTCCAATGAATCTTTAAAAATCCTAGATGTAATTGAATTTAAAACTAAGATTTATTCAGGTGGGTTATATTTTGGATTTATTAAGAAAGGAAATTTCTTTCTAAGCTTAGAAGGATTAGAATTTTTATTTAAAAGCAATTTACTTTCTGATCTGAAAAGAATAAATGTGAGTGATAAAGGAGAAAAATCAATTCTATACGGGAATAATATACTGAAAAATATGATTTTAAAGTCTCCTATAAATATAAAACAAAAGGATATATTAGTTGTATTAAATAAAGTTGATGAAGTTATCGCAATAGCACAATCGAAACATGATCACCAAAATATTCAACAACTCAAACCGAAAGAAATTATTGCTATTAATTTAAATGATAAAGGTTATTATTTAAGAAAAAATCAATGATTAAATAACTATTATATTAGAAAAAGAAAGATAGAATGGAAAATTGAGTTATTGAATTACTCTCGTAAAATAATTTAACATTGAATTTCGCTAAAATCTCCCTAATCAATAGAATTTACATTTTTAACATATATATATCTATTAGGACCAAAATTTTACAAAGAATAAAATAGGTTTAGGATAATAAAAACAAGTAATTTAGAGGAGTTTTATTTAAGACATTAATTGATTATAATAGTTATAAAAAAAAAAGGTATTAGGATTGAATTTCTCTTCCAGCTCTTTTCTTCAACCATACAAAAACTGCAATTCCTGCTCCAACAATCCCAACCATTGAGCCAATAATAACGGGGATGATTGGAAATTTTACAGTTTGAGTTTTTGAAGCTTCCACCGTAAAAGTAACATTATTTGTAGCATAATTTCCTTCGCTGTCCGTGAACTTAACAGTATAAACGTAATCTCCCACGGCAAATCCATCAGGAATGTCATACGTTATTGCTATACCACTTGTCCAAGCAGTAGGCCCGACAACTATACCTGTTCCTTCCAGTGTGATAGTATAGGTAGTTGGGTTAGCATCGGTCGCAGTCCATGAAAAGTTTTGTCCGGTATAACCATATTCGACAACAAGATCACTCGGAGCATCGGAAATAACCGGGTTTGTGGTATCTTCCACTGTAAATGCGACAATATCTGTAGCATAATTTCCACCCTCATCCGTGAAGTTAACAATGTAAACATATATTCCTACTGCAAGTCCGTCAGGAATGTCATAGGTTATTGCAATACTACTTGTCCAAGCAGTTGGACCAGTAACAATTCCAGAACCTTGAAGTTCAATTGTATAGGTAGTTGGGTTCGCATCAGTCGCAGTCCATGAAAAGCTCTGGCCTGTATACCCATATTCTACCGTAAA
>JAEOTW010000209.1 GCA_016839655.1 Promethearchaeota archaeon
CGATTTCCCATAAAGACTATCGGACTGGTTTAGAAATAGTTAAGCAATATCTTGACCATTTCATATTCCAAGTTTATAATAGCTACTATAAAGTGGACTATGTAATTACTAAAGAGGATCTCGATCAGTTCATTGTTGATATAACGCATACAAAGGGCTTTCCATATAGTTATAAACAGTTTAACGAATTTGTTGAGTTATGCAGAGGAATTTCATTTCAAGAGGATAATTTGGAAAAGACTATCAGGAATGCCTATAAACAATTAGAAGCGCTTCATAACGCAATAAAAGATTATATCTATTCAAATTAAAATGAGGATCTACTTAGATATGACTACTCAAACTGAAGAATCGGAATTTAATGAAGCTTTGGAAAAACTTATTTTCCAACCCAAAGAATTAAAGATAATCGGTAAAAGTATAACTCACCTGCTTAAAAGCGAGATTAAACCTGAAGAGTTTAAGACTATTTTATTGGAATCACGAGCACGTATCTTAAATGACATAGTTGAATTAACAAGATTTTATATTAATTTTACATTCTCAAAACATTCTCATAAGAATGATTCCAATCAAATTCAAGAAGAATTAAACGAAAAAAATGCTCTCTTACAAGACATTGCCGAAAGACTACATAAAATAAGTGAAAGCTAAGCTTCGACCATGTAAATTAAATGTTCTTATCCTTATTAATTAAAAAAGTAAGAATTTTCAAGATACTAGACAAAAAGGTAAGTTTTTCTTTAAATAAACTCAATTATTTAGGTTTATGATTAAAAATGATCACCCAAGAAATTCTTAGCTATCCTGTAATTCCCTATAAGAAGCTTTTTCCAGCTTCCATTGATGAATTTTTAGAGCTATTTTTAGGAATATTGAATCTTTCCACTATTGAGGAGGGAATGAGTCTTGATTTTGATATCGATACCCGAATAGATAATCCAAAAGTAAGTCCTATTCTTCGCTTGGCAAGGCCAGAAGATGCGAAATTTATAGCCGATATTTGCAATGAAGTATATCAAGGCACATACCCATATAAAGAGCTAATGGATGAGCAAGCGATAGATATTATGATTCGTAGTTATAAACATCATTTTATTTTGTTTCTCGTTGATGAGGAAGTAGTGGGTTGTTTTCGCTGTGCTTTAAATTTCAAGCAAAAAAAAGGATATATGGGTGGTTTTATGCTTAAAAGTCCTTATCATGGAATTATTGACGTTGTTAAGGCTATCATCGGCTCTTATGTATGGATGTGGAGCACGTTTAAGGAGCGAATTTTAGTCTGGTACTGCGAGAATCGAACGGCGCATGCAGCTTCCCAGTATATTACCGCGGTATGTGGTATTCATACAATTGCAATTTTTCCCAATAAAGATCGATTTTTCCATGAAGTTGAGTCAGATGTCATGGGAATTACATATCGAAACCACATTATAGCTACTATGCGACCAGATAAGAGCCCTCAGTTAATCGAAAATGCTATTGATTGTTTCCTATATGCAGACAGCTTATACAATTTAGGAAACTTTCGAATTGATGATAGTGAAGTCGAATTAGACATGAATAAAATCGAGAATTTAAGACGAAAGGTTATGATTTCAATCTCAAAAGATGAACATGACTATCACTATGTTTCTTTTTCTATTCCAGAAAATCATACCTTCTTTAAGTTCTTATATACACCTCATATTCAAAACTGTGAAAAAGTGAAATATAAAGTTGCTTCATGCGAGGAATTTTTTGTTTTCTTGGAATATTTTTATCATTATATGAAAGAACATAAAATCAGGTATAGCGAAGTATTTGTATCCGCTTATGAACATCAATTTCAGAAGTTAATCAACGCCTTTGGCTTTAATGCTAGAGGATACATCCCTTGCTGGAGATATCAAGCGAAAGAGGATAATTTTGAGGATTATATCATCTTTAATTCATATCACGGCGAATTGAGCAACCTTGACCTACTTCCAGAGGGTCTACAGCTGTGTGAATTAATAAATCTCAAAAAATCTGAGGATAAAATCGCAAGTACTTAATAGAAAAAAATGAAAAAAGAATTAGTTATTTTTTGATATTTAATAACTCCAAATTCTTTAGAATCTTGTTTTTATTTGGATCTTGATTACGAAAGTGTTTTATTGACTCTAAAATCTCTTCCAAAGAGCATCCTATAGTTTCTAGAAAATGTTCTATTCCTTCAACATTAAATGTTCCTTTCATTATGGAATGAGCAATCCCTTTATATAATCTCAGCCATTTCTTACGATTAATCCTGCGACTCTTATCATCAGGGACTTGTCTTACAAGTTCGGCATATTGTAACACATAGGTTAAACCTCCGTAGCGATAAAAGTCATACATTGCTGCTGCTTTTACTACGTGACAATTTGTGAGAATGGGATCTGCTTTCCCTTTTTGAATAAGACCCTTTTTCTCAACAATTTCGATAATAGCTCGCTCATCATAATTCATAACATGGTACGGTAAAAGAATTCTTGGCATATCACTAATCGAGTTTTTATCTGAATTAATATAGCAATTCCTATCTTTATCGGTGAAGGGAGCTAGATCAACGAAAATTGGTTTCCACTCATTTAATGCCTCTTTTCTGGAAATTTCATAGAAATACCGCTTTATCTGATCGGGTGAGTAGCCAAAAAAGACATAACGGATGTTTCGCTTAATAGCTTCGTTAACAATGATGCTATGAATTAAATCACTACATTGATCACATACATTCACGGTTAGTGAAACATTATTCGATTGATGGTTAAAAAAGAGCCAACGATATAATCTAGTGAATGTTTTTGAGACATCATCAATAAAAAGATGATGTTCTTTCAAATTCATTCTATCCAATGTGTTTCTGATATTTTGTTTTGCTATATCTGTCATAAAACCGGTATCAATAGTAATTGCTAACACGTTTAATCGAAGGTCATTAATTAAATAATCCAGTAGGGCAGTTGAATCCTTTCCACCAGAATACCCTAAAACACAATCATACCTTCCATTTCTTTTCGTCTTCTGGAGATTTTTTATAACTTGTCCCCAGTCATTTTTCATTTGTTCCTTCTTTTCACTATCAATTTTTACTTTCGACCAGTTAGCATTTTTATGGCTAGGGTTGCGACAATAATCACACAAACCTTCTTCATCCAATTTAAGCCCCAAAAAACCCTCTGGGATAATACAATTTTTACAAAAATGTTCTTGTTTAATCATCTGTTCATCATATAATTGATTTTAATAATTATGAAGGAGATTATTCTTGGATCTTTATAAAGCAAAAAATAATCTTACAAATTTTTCTTTTAAAAATAACCATCACTTTCTTTTTAACATCATAAAAAAGAAAATTTTGGAATAGAAAATAATGCAACAAGTTAGTCACAGAAAGCAACCTTTAGATTTTAAGGCTCAG
>JAEOTW010000210.1 GCA_016839655.1 Promethearchaeota archaeon
ACACTTCCTATTATTTGCAATAAATAAATAGGTATAATGGTCGTAAACATTGATTGATTGATTCCTTGAATAAAATAATTAAGTGAAAAAATTCCAATATACGATTTTTTTAACTCTACCCCAATTTCTCCCATATTAATAACCAAAACTATTCTAATTTTTTTTAAAATTATAATTTAAAAAGTAATTTGTTTTTATAATTAATAATATTAATGGATTTTATAGGAGTAAAACTGAAATCTCTACCCCCAAAAATGTCTATCTAATACTAATATAAAGAAAAGAAAAAACTGAAATTAGTATCTCATATTGGAAAGTCTTTTCGAATTTGGAGCTCCCGTTTGTAATATCGAATCTGACCTTTTATAAACCTAAGTGGCTTTGACTCTATGAGGTTTTCATATTTCTGCAGATGATCTTCCAAAAGATTAACTGCAAGTTCAAGCTTATTAATTCTCTTTTGAGTTTGGCTCATCATAAATTAGTCTTCCCTCAAACCCTTAAATTTATATTAATAGAGATTTAAGAGTCATCAATTAAAAAATTGTTGGAGTGTTGAGATTTTATGGATTTTTACCAAGAATTTGGGCTGTTATTATAAAATCTACTCATAATATAATTAAATCATGAATTTTTTCTTCAATTAAAAGAATGTTTAAGAAATTTTCAAATTAGGGAATAACTAAAATGAATGATAATTTATGGTATAAGCTTTCCCGTGTTATCGTAAAAGCAGGAAATATGCCATTTCCAGTAACTGATACTTTAATCGAATTATTGCAGAATGTAGTTTCTAAGGAAGAAGCCAAATTCATAATTAAAGTCTTTAATAGAAAGCCTAATATGAATCTTAATGAGATTAAGAATAAAATTGATTTAGATGAATCTTTTCTAACAAAAATATTAGATGATCTACAATTTAAAGGAGTCATAGTAGGTACAGAAAGCAAAACAACGGGAATTATTGTTTATCGTTTGCAACCTCCATTTCCTGGGTTGTTTGAGTTTCAACTAATGCGTCCTAAGGAGGGAGAACATGAAAAAAAACTTGCTCGATTATTTGATAAATTATTTGGAGAATGGGGGCAATTGACATCTAAAAACTATGACTCTTTAATTTCTCAGTATAAGAATTTTCCTCCAATAGATCATGTGGTTCCAGTTGAGAAAGAAGTGGATTCTGGGGCAGATATTATATTATCAAGAGAAGATGTAAAAAAAATTATTGATAAATATGATGATATTGCTGTGGCTCTTTGCTATTGTCGTCATGAAAAGGATTTAATTGATGAACCTTGTAAGATGGATGCTCCAAGAAGAAATTGCTTTCTTTTTGGTAAGACTGCTAAATTTTGTATTGAAAAGAATTTTGCTGAACCAATAACCAAAGATGAATCTATTAAGATTTTAAGAGAAGCAGAAGATGCGGGATTAATACATAAAGCGTTTCATATACACCAAGACCCAGAAAGAGATTTAGAAGCGATTTGTAATTGTTGTAATTGTTGTTGTGGCGTTTTTCAACTGTTTAACAGAGGAGTAATGCCATTTTATACGGTATCTAATTATCTGGCTGAAGTGAATAAAGATGCCTGTATTGGGTGTGGTACTTGTGAGGAAAAATGTCCAATGCACACTATTGTTATAGAAGATACTGTAGCAGTTGTAAATGATGAACAATGTATTGGCTGTGGCGTATGTGCTCATCATTGCCCTGAAGAAGCTATACACCTGAAAAGATTTGGTTCTAGAGACGTTTTTATTCCACCAAAAAAAATTGAAGTAGAATAATCAAAGCTAAATTTTAAAATCTCATTTTAGTAATTGGAGATCAGATAATTGGTTATTAAAATTACTTATCACTGTAATAATGAAATAATAGAATGGCAATGGGCATCCAATAATGATTTGATGCCCTACCCTTATTTTACTTCTTGTTATTTAGTGGATGGGCTCCTAATTGATTCTAGTGCTCCTGGAGGTGTGAATGATCTTCGAGAATTCGTGAAATCACTCAATCATGATGAAATGATTGATAAATGTTTTATTACACACAGTCATGAGGATCATGCTGGTAATGCACATTTATTAAACACTGAATTTGGTATACCTATATATACAAGTAGAAAAGCAAGAGACCTTTTAATAAGGAGTAATACTTATCCTGAATATCGTCAATTAGCATGGGGTCCAAAATTATTACCAGTTAACGCCAAAATAATTGATGGACCAATAATTACTAAGTCAAAGAAATATAAATTTGAATTATTTCCCATGAGTGGACATGCTCCAGAATTAGTTGCCTTGATTGAAGAAGAACAACAATGGGCATTTGTAGCTGATGCAGTACAGCCTAAATATAAAATGATTTTTGGTAGAAATAGTGATATCCAGGAAGATATATCCTTAATATATCAATCTCTTTCTGAATTATATGAATTTACAGAAAATATGGAAAAATTGCTAATCTTTTCTGCAGGAAATGGCATACTCCAAGGGAGAGAAATTATAAAAGAAAAAATGGAAGAGATTGAAAATTTATATTTGAAAGTCCATAAGGAGAAAAAAAAGCTTCAGGAGCAAGGATTTAAAGAAGACAAATTAATAAAAAAAATAGTTAAAAATATTTTTGAAAGAGAAAGTATCATTGGGAAATTAACTCAAGGTGATCTTTCTCGGGAAAACCTAATTCTCTCTTTATTAAAATGGGAAAAAAAAAGTTTTTAGATTAAATTATAGGTGCCTTGGAACATTTATCTCCAAATGAGATATTGGATAAGAATACTCATCGATTTCTTTTCTACCTCCAGACCATAAGTAAGTCTCTATAGCATCATCAATGGTTTTAATGCCGTCATAGGACTGAATATGGTCTGTTGGGATGTTTAGCAATAAGGATTTGCATTGCATAAACTCCTCATTATTTACTAGAATAATTGTTTTATCATTTTGAAGAGAAAGAGTTATATATTTATTAACGAGGAATTTTTGCATAACAACCATGTGTGTTTTTAAGGTAAATATAGAACTTTTCCTCTTAAAATTTAACTCTTATCTGAATTATTAATTAATTTGTTTTGACATTAGAAAGACATTTATGATAATTTTATAAAATCCTCGTAAATAATATCTCTAGCGTATAGAGCAATACAATTTTTATGATCTTAAGAAAGATTAATATTAATGTAGTTTCTTGAATTTAAATCTTCTTAAAAGATCAATCAAGTTTATTATAGAAGATTTCCACATATTTAGGTTAATTTAAAGCCCCAATTGGCATTTTAGGCTAAACTAAGTTATTTATTATGATTTCAGATATATCTCCAGCATATTCTCCTGTTCTCCTAATACTCTCAATAATATACCCAATAGCTATTGACAATTCTGCGCTATTTGACGTATCAAGAGATATTTTTTCTGTAGTTGATATTAATTCCTTAATTGCTTCTATATTCTCATTAGCTAGCAAAATACTTTTTTGAAGCCATGCATCAAGACTTCTATCTAACAGATCTAATGAGATTTTACTAACAGTTAAGATATTTTCAATCAAATCTTTCTCAATCCTTTTGTAGTCAATTAATAACACATTCTTAGCGATTCTAACGGCATGATCTCCAACCCTTTCAAGAAATCTTGAAATTTGTTGAAAATGATTAGCTTGCTCTAATGTTAAACCCATTTTTTGGCAAAGTATGATATCCCTTAGTGCTATGTGAGACTGACGACCAATTAACCAATGTAGTCTATCAACATCATTATCCCTTTTTATTACTTCTTCTGCTATTGCTTTATCACCTGTTTCAAAAGCCTTAATAGCATCGTTATGCATATCATGTACAAGAATATACATTCTTTTTATGGTTTTCTCAAATGGCATTTCTGTGGGATTAAGTAAATCTTTGATTATGATAAAGTTATTAGATTCTTCCACTACTTCAGGACCAATTGCTATTTGAGTGAAGTTATTGATGCAATCTCTAATATAAGGCTCAAATTTCTTACTGGATTTTATAACGATTTTAGAATAACCCATGATATATGCGCCAATTAAAATCCGGAAAAAATAATTGTTATCTTTAAAATCATCTACATTTATCTCCTTTATTTTAATCATTTTTTCAGGATCAATTTGAGGGGTTATTAATAAATTCCCATCGGACTGTGTGATAATACCTAGCGTGTCATTTTTTTCAATATGATGCTTATTAATCCAAACTTTTGGAAGACTGATTATAAAGCTTGAACCCCCTGTTTGCTGTACCTTTCTTGTTTCTATATGAAATGGCATTTTTTGATCTCTATTATTTTAATTATATAGAAAGAATAAACAATATATTTAAATTCTAATCTATATATTCTATATATTTTTATCTTTATTTACCTATTTCTTTCCTTATTTTCTAAAGAGATATCTTTATCAAATATATAGATCAGATTTTAAAGAAGGATTTTATTATGCTTATCAATTAACAAGATTTTAAGCATTTTTAATGGAATATCTTATGGATTCATATGAAAAATTACCTGATGCCGAAATTAGAAGTAGAGGGGAATTATCACAAAGATTTCTGGAATTGGGAATTAATACTTTCAAAGAAGTATGTAATTACATACATAATATTGAATATGGATACAATACAAATTATGATGACAAATTTATCCTTTTTAAAGAAAATAAAGGAAGTTGTACATCTAAACATGCTATTATTGCAGGTCTAGCTGAAGAATTAAAAATCCCTCTATTCAAGCATGTTGGAGTGTATAAATTCACTGGGGAAATTTCAACTGACACTGAAGAAATTTTGAAAAAGTATAAAATTCCTTATGTCCCAATGATACATTGTTTTTTAGTATATGGAGATAAACAATTCGACCTGACTGAAGGGAATTGTAATGGAAAAAATACCTCTATAGATGAATTTATTCACGAGGAGAAGGTCGATCCATTTATTTCCACTAAAGATGAATATTTGCTCTTTAAAAAAGTAATAAAGGATAAAATTTTACCCTCTAAAGAAATGGTAGGGATTAAGGAGAGAGTTATACTGAAAGCTAGAGAAGAGGCAATTATTCTTATAAAAGAAAATGTGAAAAAGCAAAAAGATTTGAAAAATCATCATAACAAATAAAATGTTGAAATCAAAAAGAGTATGAGGGGGAATCTATCAATAAGATTGAGCAATGTTACCATTAGGAAGAATCTGAATTTGGAGATCAAATAATCTTAAATTCCTTTCTCGGAAGTCAATAACACCAAAATATAATCAGCCACTCCTTCAATTGAATCTGAGATAGCTTCAAGTATATCGAAAATATTACCTACAGTAAAGATTGTGAAGAAATTAACATCATAGTGGGTTTCTTGGAGGCTTTTCCTGAGTTGTATGTTAAGCAAATCAATCTTATGTTCATGTTGATTTATTTGTTGAGCAATTTTTTTAACGTTTTTTCTTTCTTCCACTAAGTCCATGACTATTTTATCAAGAAGTTCACCACACTCAACTGTAGTTGTCATAATTTGACTGATTAAACTTATAGTTTCATCACTGCTTTGTTCCCAAAATTTTACCGGAACTGTAGCAATTCTACGGGCAACACCAGTACAGCAGTTTGCTACATCATCCATCCTCTTAACTAAATGAGAAAGATTTTGCCTAATACTTGGATCTAGTTCTCCTCTAGAAATATTTTGCTGTATTTTTCTTCTTAATTTATCAGCATCCCTTTCTAAAACATCAACGTTATGAAAGATATCGTAAGATTTCTCAAGACTTTTCTCAGTTAGAAGCATCTGCAATCCAGTATCCAACTCCCTCACACACTCTTGTACTTTTTGAGCATGCTCTATAGTTTTCTCCAGAGCGTTCAGAGCTGTTTCTCTTTTAAGATATTCAATTAAAGAACCCATTCATCTCACCACATATTTTCAATCATAATAACCTCTTTATAGTTATATATATTACATTTATTTTTAATAATTTATCATGATAATCCAAATGAACTTAATCCAAAATAGATAAAACCTGCTAAAATCGCAGCTATTGGAAATGTACCAAACCAATAGAGGCCCATCTTACCTAATCCTTTATAATCTATTTCTTTTTTTTGAGCAAGACTCATACCAATTATACAGAAAACAATAACATGACTATGGGAAATTGGAAGGGCAAATAGTGTAGCAATCATTAAAATTAGTGCAGAACTCATCTGTATAATAAAGCCTTCACTAGGGCGTGTGTCGATCATATAAGATGCCAGATTTCTGATAACATATCGGGCAGCAAAGTAAATACCTAGAAATGCAAATAATCCACAAAAAATTGCAAATACAAGATATTGACCCGCAGATATCGAATTATTCCCTCTGAGACCTAAAAGAATCCCCAAAGCTTCTCCGGAGTTGGCCCCAACCCAGATTTCTGCAAATATAACTGCAACTAATAAAAGCCATTTAAAAGTTTTTTCAGATTTCTCAATCTGGTTTAAACCTTTTAGCCGAGATAATACAAGTTTAGCACTTATTTTAAAAAGAATATATGTTATTAATAAACCTGATAATGGGGAAATAAACCAACTTAAAACTACATCTCTTAACTTTTCATAATTAAAGGCAGTAGTAAGATCGACCCCCCCCTGAAAGATTGCATAGACTATAACAACGCCTACAATGCTCCCGATTAATGAATGAGTACTGCTCAATGGAATGCCTGCAAAACTGCCTAACACAAGCCAGAATATACTACTTATTAGTACCGCTAAAAGCATATAATTAGTATATTGTGATGATAAACCCGGACCTAAAAGGCTTCTACCTACCGTTTCTGGAACAAAACCTGCGCTAAAAAGAATCATACCAGAACCTATTGCGATTCCACCTAATATTAGTGCTATTTTAAATTTTAGTACACCAGCGCCAATTAAAGAAGCAAGGGTTTCATCATTCGCGCCTATACTAAAGGCTAAACCAACAGCCATAGCTACTAAGACTATGACTAAGATTAATTCTTCAGCCATTTTTATTCTTGTCTTTTAGTTTTTTAATCAAAAATTAAGTATTTCGTAGCAAGAAACTGGATATATTCAGAGAAATTTTTAATATGATCAGCTAACATCATTATGTCTTCAATTAATTCTTTCAGATATATGAAAGTTCTAGATAAGTAGTCCATGTCATAATTGTATAAGCGATTTAATAATTGCCATTCTCCATTTCGCATTTTTCTTCTTTCTTCTTTGATCTCCTCACATATGTCATGAGCTTTATTAAGATCAGAGCCAATTGATTTCACTGCATTTGATAAATTGTTAGAAATTGTCTTTAAAGAGGTGAGGATACTTAATATTTGAGCTTTAAATTGCTTATCAGGGAAAACTGCTTTATAAAGGAGCATTTTATTTGCTAAAAATTCTCCAATATTTTTTATTTCATTTATTTTAGTGAATAATTTCAATCGATCAGCTTTAGAGAACATTAATTTTGATTTGAATATTTTAGATTCAAATTTTTTTTTAATCTGGACTTCAGTATTAGTATCTATCACATAATTCATATTAACTCTAAATTTATCAAAATCCTCTTGTACAAGAAGTTCAATCCCTTCTATTAATTTTAGATTTTGCTCATTTATATTATCCATAAATAACTGTGTTAACTCATCAATACTAAGTTTTTTTAATTCCTTATCCTCAACATTCTTCATTTTCTTTCAAGACTCCTTACCTTATAGTATGATATATTTCTATTAAATTTCAATAATTAAATTAAATTTGGTATAGTATTATTAACATTTAAATATCCCTTTTAAACAAAAAGAAGATAGAAATCCTTGAATATTTTTACTATATATCCTATATATCCTATATAGAGATATATAGATCAGAGACATTAACTATAATAAGCTTCCACCGATGGCACTCTCATGCGGTTTTTTTCCCATAAGTTTTAATAATGTTGGAACAATATCAGTGATTTTACAAAACTCGATTTTCTTTTGAGGAATTTCTATAGAACCTCCAATTATTAATGGGACAGCCATGCATTTTCGTAAACCTAAATCATGATCATATAGATTCTTGCTTTTTTGCTTTCCGTGGTGAATTCCAAACTTTATAGTCCCATCATTACATAAGATTATATCTGCGCTTCTTGGATTTTTAAAGTGACGTGGTATTAAATCAGGATGCATAGGGTAATCCAAATGGTATGTAGCCTCTAACCATTCTTTAGTTGAGTGGAATTTATTATCCAGTAATTGACTTGCTAAATTATCATTTACAAAATTAAAAATATCTAAATTATCACTTTCTGAGATATACCGTGTTTTATATTCACTACCAACACCTTCGTACTCAATCTTTCCTGTTAATATTTTACCTGTCTTTTTGAATTTTCTTTTAAGATGAATTACTCCATTCTTATATGTATTGTTTTCATCTCTATAAAACATTAAATGGCTACCTCTAATATTAAACAATTTTTCGAATAAATTCATCCTATTTGGTCCATAATTCTCAAGCTCTTTAATATTTGGACGCGCCCAGCCATTTTTATTATCTGGAATATTCATTCCCTTAAAATAAAAAAAACCTACACCTGCGTAATATGCAAGATCCATGTTACCTCTTATACTTTTAAGGGGATGATAATTGATTAAACTATTTTCCTTAAAAAATGGATTTAAATTGCCAATCTTATTAACTTTATAATTCCCATGATCTGAAGTAATCGCTATAGCAGTCTCATCTAAATACCCTGATCTCTCTAAGTAATCAATTAATACTCCTATTACCTTATCAATGTGGAGTAAATTTAACTTATAAAGATAAGAATCAAAACCATACTTATGCATTAACAGATCTGATGACATAAACCATAAAGAAGAGGCAATTGGTGGTTCTGAATTCTCAAAAAATTTTCTTGGTGATTCAAAGATCTTTATTAACTTTTGAACAATAACAGAATTAGATCTAATTAATCTCCTTTTAACACTAGGATAGTAATTCAGAAGAAGGTAAAACAATGCTAGTTTTGTTTTTCTTTCTGGAAAAATATAATCTGAGCCTCTGTTAATAAATTGAGCTATACTTGCTTTATTACCATCTCCCACCATTTCAAGGAGAGTCCTACAATTATCTCCCATCTCTTCATTTATATTATAAATCTGGAAATTTATAGAACCATATTCTCTTAATATAGGAGGAATTACATCACGATTCATCCAATTTAAGAGGGGGATCCCATGAGAAGGTTCTTTCCTAAAATGCCCGCTATATGTTCCTGTAAGTATTGATACTTGGGTAGGATAGGTAATAGGTGGAAAATCAGTTATACAATTCTCAGAATATATTCCATTATCCATCAATTTCTTTAGATTAGGAAGCAGTCCCTTATTTATATAATAAAATAAATGTTTTGCTCTAACGTCATCTATGATACATAGAATTACTCTGTTAATTTTATTTATTAAGCTTCACCATGACACTTTTAAGTTATATATTAAGAAAAATTCGACCCTAATAAATAATATTGTAAAGTCCTAAATTTAATGGCATAAAAACACCTTAAACTTGAAAAAATAAAAAGTATCAAATATTTAATGAAGATGGTAATATTAATGCATTTATCGATATATAAAATGAAAAATAATGGATAGAAAAGTAATTTTTGACATAATTAAAACAATCTCATCAGCTCGTTCACCATCTGGTTTGGAACAAGCGCGTGGTGAAAAGTTTAAAGAGGAATTAGAGAAAATTCTTGTAAATAAAGATATTGAAGTTAAAAATGATTCATTAAATAATTATTATGTTAAATTTAATGGCAAATCAAGCAAAAAAGCAATTGCTATTCTAGCTCACATGGATGAAATTGGAGGAACGATTAGAAAAATAAAAAAGAATGGTACTTTGGAGTTTTCTAAAAGAGGAGGGTACGAAGGTAGGTGGCTTGTATCAAGAAAGGTATCAGTCCTTAATAAAGAAGGAAAGTGGATAAATGGAGTTATTGGTGGAAGAGCTCCACATGCTACTCCTCCAAAATTGAGAAAGGAAGAAAAAGCTGAGGTACTTGAAATGGAGATATATATAGGAGCAAAAGACAAAGAAGAAGCGATAAACAAATATCAAATACATATTGGTTCACCATTTGTATTCTCTGGAGAATTCGAATTGTTAAATGAGGATTTTAATGACAATATCATTTCAGGGTATTCAATGGATAACTTAGTAGCATTAACAGGATTAGTGTTACTAGTAAATAAAATATCAGAGAATCTTTTAGATGATTCAGGTAATTTAACAAAACCTTTCGATCTTTATATCGTTGGAACTGCACGTGAGGAGATTGGAACAGAAGGCTCTTTATTCTTTGCTAGAAATAATAAAATAGATGAAATTATAGCATTAGATGTTGGACTAGTTGAAAATTTTCCAGGAACAGTAAGTTCAGATATAAAATTGACTGATGGACCTGTAATTATATGGCAAGAAGCGGGGGGTTCAGGTGTTTTTGATTATCAAATATGTAAAACTCTAGTTGAGGTAGCAGAACGAAACAATATAAAATACCAAAATGGTGTTTTGGAATTCTATGGTTCTGATGCGGGAAAAGCCCAGAAATGGCTTGGTATCCCATCAGCCTTAGTTGGAATACCTGCTATGTTTACTCACAATGTTCCAGAAATATCTACTTTGAATGCAATTGAAGAAGCGGTTGAATTGATTTTTCAATACTTAAGAAGTCAAAATTAAAAAAGATTACTCTAATATTAAAATTGCTAAAGCCTCTAGGGGGATTTGAACCCCCGACCTTCCGATTACAAGTCGAATGCTATACCGCTAAGCTATAGAGGCATTCAGGTATAGAAAAAAAATTATACTATAATAAAAATCATCTTAAATTTTTAATTTTGCGGTTTTAAACGCCTTATAAAATCAATGGAAATTATTATAAGGTTAACTTACTTTTTGTTAATCAATTACTATATTGATGATTGATTTCGAGAAAAATGTTTACTAAAGAAGATGTAACAAAACTTGCTTTTAAGATATATAAGAAAGGAGAGACATTAGAAAATTCAATATGGCGTTTAGCAGAGCTCTGTGTGGTGATTAACAAAAACATCAAAAATGGGTATGATATCAAACCACTAGAGACCGATAATTTGGTATTATTAATAAGAGAAAATGTTGATGGGAAATTAATTAAACCCTCTGAAGATGAAATTAGAGAGGTTGCAGAAATAATATACCATGAAAATCCAAGTCGTAGCCAGTTAGATTGGTATATCGCTGAAAAGCAGCTTCTTTTAGAAGAATTAAAGAATTTAATTAACAATAATAGATAACTGATTTTTATTATTCTAAAAATATTATTACTTCCTTTAGGCAGAATCAGTTAGTTAGAAAAAAACCCTCATTTAATTAGATCTCTATTTGTTAATTTGAAATAATAATTTTGCTATAAAATCTAAAACCTTAAAGAATAAGCGAGATATTTTTGAAATCATATACAATGTCAGAGAAAAAAATTTATGATGTATGTATAATTGGTGCTGGACCGGCAGGATCAACATGTGCATATTATTTAGCCCAAAAAGGGATAATTCCCTTAGTATTAGAAAAAAAGGAATTTCCTAGAGATAAGATATGCGGTGATGCATTCCCCCAACGTGCTCAAATCCATCTTGAAAGGATGGGAATTTTACAAAAGTTAGTTGAAGAGAAAAAAGGTCGATGGGCAGCTCAAGGAGGAATAGTTAGCCCTAACGGAATTGTGTATACAGGAGATTCATATGTAGAAACAAAATCACATTTAGTAATTTCAGTCAAAAGAAAAATTATGGACGAGATGCTTATAAAAACAGCAGTTAAGGCAGGTGCGAATCTAGTAGAGAATTACTCAGTTAAGGAAGTAGCTTTTGATGAGAATGAGGATTTTTGGAATATTCATCAAAAAGGAGGTGCAAACCAGACTTATTATGCCAAAATTCTAATTCTAGCTGATGGAGCTTCTTCCCGTATTGCTCAATCATTAGGAATTATAAAAGATCCGCCACAAGCAGTCTGCAGTCGAGCTTATGTGAAAGCTGGGACATATAAGTTTGACCAAGATGGAATTTGTGTTATTACTAAGGATCTTGTTCCCGGATACTGTGCACTTATGAAAGAGGCAGATGATGATCTTGTCTTCTGTTGTTATATTATTCCATTTGGAAAATCTCGAACTGATAATTTATATCAGATACACCATGATATAATTAAAAATGATCCATTCATAAGCGAAGCTTTAGGTCCTAACGCTGAACTTGAGGAGATGAAAGCAGCTCCTATTCGATTTGGAGGAATAATGCAAAGTTATGATAATCATTTACTCATCCTTGGAGATGCTGCAGGGATGATTGATCCTCTCACTGGGGAAGGATTGCAGTATGCTATGGATGCTGCTGAGATCGCTGCGAATACCATTTTTGAAGCATTTCGAAAGAAAAACTTTACAAAAAACTTTCTTAAAAGATATCAAGAAAGATGGATGAAAAGTTTTGGGAAAGACTTTAAGTGGTCTACTCGCATGGCTCGTTACTGTGTAAAACATCCAATATTTTTTGATGCTTTCGCGTCCCTAAGTCAAAAAAAAGGAGATAAATTCATGGTTGAATGGGGAAAAATAATGACAGGCTCAAAGAAAAAACTAAATTTCTTCCTTCCAAAGCTTGCATTCCCTTTGGTTTTTGAAACTCTAAGATTGAAACGTAGGTTCAAGAAAGAGAAAATAAATTAGTTAAAATCAATTTATATTATACTGCTAATTTTTCTTTAATCTGCTCCACAAGTTTTTCAGATTCTTTAGAATCATATATAAATTCAATTTCATCAGAGGATGTAATTCCAAAACCAAGTTCCACTGCTCTTTTAATCTGGTCTTGATCAAAAATAGAGCCTTTTGATACTGTGGGGGTTGTTCCCAAAATTCTTAACATCCCAACTGCTACAGCATCAATCGCAACTTTATCCGTTCCTGCTATAAACACATTTGCTTCTTTTCTAGTGCCTTCCATTGGTCCACCATCAACAAAAGCAACAAGACCATCCATTATTACTAAATCAGGTTCATAAACACTATTAATTTCAGCAATCATTTGTCTTTGATGTCTTGAAGAATGTAGCTCACTCATATTTTTTTTATTTACTAACCCTACTGCATTTTTGAGTGATAAAGTAAAGTGACCCCCATACATATGAGTTTTTAGACAACATGTTTCAATAATACACTCAGCATCATCGTATATTTTGGCAAAAAGAAATCCATTCTTCCAATGACAACCCTCTGGATTTTTAAGGACATAATCTTCTTTTGGTATATCAGTTAAATCAATGATTTCAAAATCTAATTCTTTTGCTAATTCATATAGTCCCTTTTTTTCAAAGGTTTCAGACGTACTAGCTGGACCACTTCGTTCTGCGACTGTAATGTTTTTAGCGCCCATTTCTTTTAACTTTATTATAAATTGCTTTACAGTTTCCATTGAGCTTGAGGCAGGAAAAGGATCTGCGGTATTGAAATTGGGTTTGAAAATCACATTTTTATTTTTAACAGGATTAATACCTAATAACTCTAAAGATTTATTAACACCATAGACATGATCTTTAGTTGATATAACCACTACTTTATTCATGATATACACCTTTAATTAGTTAGGAAGTTGTATCTATGAAATTAAAATTTGTCTGTTAAAAATTATAATAATCCTTATTGTATTTTTTGTCTTAGACTAAAGTCTTGAATTAAGAGTAGCAAATAAATTATTAAAAAAGGACTAGTCGGTATTAAAATAAATATTATACTAAATATTTATAATAGTCAGTAAAATTATTTTATATTGGTATTTATGCCTCCTCCAAAAAAGAAAAAACTAGATGATAAAGAACAGACTTCGCTTTTTTCCTTTGTTGATAAGAAAGAAGAGAAAATAGAAAAAAGTTCAAAAAGCACTACAGAACCTAAAACTGAAAAGCCTAAGGAAGAAGAAATAATCAAAAAAACACCAATTAAAGCAGAGGAACTATTAAATGAAGTTGCTTCTACGCTATATTTCAAAGGTAATGATGAGCTCTTTGGTTTAAAAGCAGGAAATATTAAATTACCCAAAGTTTTACGTGAGAATGTGACTTCAAAATACATTCGATATCTTATTGAGAAAATGGAAATCAATGAAGATATGGAAAGAGGTCTTCTATTAGATGTAGATTATGATGGTGGACAGAATAAAGCATATTGTAAATTTTACGATTTAGATTCTAATGATATTAAGATTTGGATCGATACTACAGACCACGAGCCGTATTGTCTAAGCAAAGAATCTATTTCTGAACTGGAAAAACTTACTTATACTGAAAGCACAGTTCAGAAAAAAAGACTGACTGAGTATGAAGGATTTAATCGATTTGAAGAAATTAAACGCTTCGATTTATTGAGTGATCAAGAAATTGATATGACTAAGATATATGGTAAAACTCCAACAAATATTGGTGGTTCGGGAATAAATATACGTAATATTCTAGGCAATAATGAAAAAAGAGCATGGGAGGCAGATATTAGATATCATTTAAATTACATATTTGATAGGCAATTAATTCCTGGATTAATTTACAAAGTTAAAAACGAGAAGCTTAAAAAATTAAATTTCGAAGAAATTGATGAAAATTCTAAAATTATGGCTAATGAGCTTCGAGAATTATTTAAAAGTGAATCTCAAGAAATTCAAGAATTTAGCGAAGAATTTTCAGATATTTTTATAACTCCAATCCCAGATGTGAAACGTATGGCTATGGATATTGAAGTTATGGTTGGTGAAAGAGATTACAAAATTCCTGATCCACGATTAGCTAGACAAGAAGTTATTAGCATATCTTTCGTTGCTACAGATGGATTAAAATTAGTCTATATACTTGAAAGGGAAGGATATAAATTTGAGAAATTACATAAGGAATTTCCTTCTGATGCTAAAGTTGTTTTCTTCAAATCTGAAAAAGACTTATTAACTGAAACTTTCCGTCTTATATGGGAGTATCCTGTTCTTCTTACATTTAATGGTGATAATTTTGATCTAAATTACTTGTTCCATAGAGCAGAAAAATTAAAAATTGAGAGAGACTTAAACCCTATACATGTAAAACGTGGCTTTGGTATTTTGTCTAAAGCTGAATGTGATTTACGTAGAGGAATACATATTGATTTATTTAACCTGTTTTTCAATAGAAGTATTTCCGGGTATGCTTTTGGAGGTGCATATGAGAGTGCATCTCTTAATGCCATTAGTGCTGCTTTATTAGGCGAAGAGAAGTATCAACATGAAGAGATAATTCATGAAATGGAATATGATATTCTTTCATGGTATAATCTTAAAGATTCGATCCTCACATTGGATTTAACTAAATTTAACAATTCATTAGTATGGAATTTGATAATACTCTTATGTAGAATAACAAAAATGCCAATTCATGATATGATTCGTAGGCAAATTTCAACATGGATTCAAAACATCTTCTATTTTGAACATCGTAGAAAAAAAGCTCTTATTCCTCATAGATCAGAAATAAAAAAAGTTAAGCCAGGAGGGATTTTATCATCAAAATTCGATGATGATAAGTTTTTGGGGGCTTATGTAGTGCAACCTGTTCCAGGGATCCATTTTGATGTTGTTGTAATGGATTTTGCTTCACTATACCCTTCAATTATTAAAGAATATAACCTTTCATATGAAACAGTTCTATGCCCACACAAAGATGATGAAGATAATATGGTAAAAGGAACTCCTTATCATATCTGTACTCATAAAATGGGAATTTTTGCTTATGTTGTGGGTTTCTTCAGAGACATAAGGGTTAAATACTTCAAACCTAAATCGAGTGATAAATCTCTATCAGAAAAACAACGAAGTTATTACCTGACAATTCAACAAGCGCTTAAAGTATTCATTAATGGTTCCTACGGAGTTTTTGGATCACAAAATTTTCCTTTGTTTTGTTTGCCTGTTGCAGAAAGTACAACTGGAATAGGTCAATATTCAATAAAACAAACTATAAATAAAGCAGAAGAATTAGGAGTACAAGTATTATACGGGGATACAGACTCTGTTTTTCTCAAGAATCCTACTAAGACCCAAATGAAGGAGATATCAGATTGGAGTAAAAAAGAACTTGATCTTGATTTAGAGGAAGAAAAGACTTATCAATTTCTCGCTCTTTCTGAAAGAAAAAAGAATTATGTAGGTATTTATAAAGACACTAAATATACTGATATAAAGGGCTTAGTAGCTAAAAAGAAAAACACTCCTGACTTTATTAAAACTGTTTTTAGTGAATTAATTGAAATCTTGAAAAATATAACTAATAATGCCGAATTTTTGAGAGCCAAAGACAAAATTATTGAAATTGTAAGAAATAATTTAAAGAAAATTGGAAAACCGAATACATTTAATCTTGAAGATTATGCTATTAATATTGCTTTACAGAAAGATATTAAAAGTTATATAAAAGTAGTACCTCAACATGTAAGAGCTGCAAAAGAGTTAAGAGATGTAACAGGAAAAGTATTTCAGAAAGGTGAAACTGTAAGTTTTATTAAAAGTAAAGGAAATATTGGAGCTAAAGCGATAGAGCTTGCTAAACTTCAAGATATTGACACTAAAAAATATAAAGAGCTACTAATATCTGCACTCGAGCAAGTATTGGATGCATTGGGTATCACATATGAGGAAATTAAGGGTATAAAGAAGATGGATGCTTTTTTCTAAATATTTCATAAACTTTTTTTATTATGTGAAGAATATTTGAACATGAGAAAAACAGTGAAAAAGTCAAACAAGATACCCTTTTTTATTGTTTTAGTGGTAATATTATTAGTTGTTTCAATCTTAATACCTTTCATTTTAGTTAATGCTAATCAAACCGGAAGCTGCCTACATCATTTAGAAGAAGATAACGGATTTCTCTGGATTGTGGGCAGATCATTTGGTTTCACAACTTTTATATGGTTCATTATCAGCACCTTATTCGGCATTAATACAAAAAAACTTGCCAGAGTTTTCGAATCATACAAGAATGCTAGAGATTTACACTGTTTGAATGCTGCAATAACTATTATAGTATTTCTAATCCATGTAGGCTCCCTTCTTGGTTCTGAACCGTGGGGAGATTTAATTTTTGATAGAGAATATAACCATATTCCTTTACCATTATTTTTAACAAAATTATTGACAGGCGTTCTTTTTGGAATAATAATGGTTTCTGTATCAGTAAGCGCTTTTTATTTTAGAGATATGAAAAAAATGAAACGCTTTGGATTTAAGAAATTTATTAAATTACACTATGTTATGCTCTCTTTATCTGTAATTTTAGGAATCCATATATTTCTGATAAATACTGAAATATTAATAATATTCTGGGGGTGAATTCATGAAAAAAATCTTATTAATTACCACAGTTGCTTTTATCATCGCTTCGATATTAGCAATTATGTTTACATTTCAAGCTAGCAGCACATTTAGAAATTTCAGTGATGATAATGGGGATAATGGGGATGATAATGTTAATCTTAGCAATCTAAATCTAATCCAAAATAATTATATTGAAAATAAAGAGGACTTAAATATACTAATTAAAGAACAATACTTTACGGTAAATTATAGAAATAGATTTTTAAACTCAAGAGAATTCTTTTCCTGTATAGAAAATACAAATATTGGAAATAAAATCCTACCAAGAAACATGAAATTTTCATAATAAAAAAAATCAATCTTAAATTTTAGCTATCTCTGCTCCACAGGCATCGCAATATTTATCTGTTCCATTTATAGGGGTTCTGCAGTTCGGACATAACTTTCTTTTAATTATTTGATTATTTTCTGTTTCCTTAGTCTGTGGTTTTGAAATATCTATATTAGACATATCAACATAGATTGTACTCCAAATTCTTTGGAGTGGTAATTTATTTCCATGAGTTGGACATATAGATTTAACTAGCATCCAAGGTCCTGATGTTTTTGTACTTTGAGCAGTAGTTTCTTGTCCACATTTATGACATCTAAAAACACCCTTACGAATACTAGGAATAAATTGATTTTTTTGCAATAAAGGAATTTTAATTAGTTTTTCTCCATGTTTAGGACATTTGTGTTTTATGTAAATATTATCTCCTTCAACTTTTAAGAAAGAAATAGCACCAAGAGTACCACATTTAGGACAATTAAAAAGTTTTTCATCAACAGATAGAGCCATTTTATATACTCCTTGTTCTTGATTAATTAGGAACAAAAAAATACTAACTTAAATTTTTATTGGAATCAAAATAAGCTGTTTGAAATATAAACGAAAATAAAACTAATCTCATAAGAAATAATATAAAATTCCCATAAGTAAAGCACAGAGTAATGGATTTAATATGTTATCATCCACTTTAAGATTTAAATAATCAACTATAAGAAAAACTAATGCACCACTAAGTGAGATTATCAGTATTTTTGAAATATTTAGAAAAGTATGCTCAAATAGCAATAAGACTAAAACACTTATTCCAAAAGATATTAAGAATCCAGATATATATCCAACTAAAGTTTTATTTGAAGTTTTAGGAATATGAATTTTGCCAAATCTAAGTCCAAATATAGATGCTGCTCCATCCCCTAAAGTTGCGATTAATGCCACAGCAGTAAAAACCCCAAAAGGGAGGAAAAGTGTAGGTACAAGAGATAAAACCAGTGCAACCGGTCTAGTAAACTCATAAATTTCATTTTTCTTTAAAGTTTTCCCTAGAATGTTAGAAATACAGGTAGGAAGTAAATGATAGATATTTCTCTTATTGAAAATGTGAGATAAACGAATGTAATCCAAAGCAGCAAATATGATTACACCTGTATAACCAACTGCAAGTATTAGAAATATTCCATATTCTGTCCCTGAGATCCCCCAAAATGAATCGGCATCCCACATTGCATCCCAAATATGAACTGCAAATAGCCATAAACAAATTATGATTACCGCAGGTAATAAATGAAATGCTTTTCTATGAAAATCTGTTTTTAAAGCAATCTTTCTATTATTAAGATTCTTTACATCCATCAACGTAAATTGATTTACAAACTTATCTATAGTTCGGTTATCTTTAAGATTTGGTTTCTTCTTTAATACAAATTGATACTGAAAGTACAAAATGAACAATACTAACAAGGGTGCATATATACATATAATTTGAAGAGCTAAACCTTCAAACCAATGTACTTGATTTGTATCTCTGATAAAAAAGAACGGAAAAACAACCCCCGCGACAATCCATAACATCGATATCAAAAATGAGTTTGTAAAATTATGTTCTGAATATTTTTTTTTTAACCTTAAAGCATAACATAAGTGAGCAATTCCATTTCCAATATAAAAAATAGTAACTGGAATCGTGAGACAGTTATAAACCATAATATAACTAAACTAAATTATGATTTTAAAAATACGTTATGAAAAGTGAAAAGTAGAATTAAATAAAAAATATGAAAAATAATTAAATTAAAGACCTAATAATAGGATATCATCTATAGCTTTATGAAGTTTCTTTAAATTATCTTCTCCAAGAGCTTTATCGACTTGGACTTTTAAATCTAAAGCATTACTTAGCGCCTTAAAAAAAGTGTTTTGAATAACGTCATTGAATTGAGATTTTTCTCCTTTTTTTTCCTTAAATTCATCTACTCGTTTAAGCATAGCTTCCTCATAATTTTTATTAGTAACCGTTCTTAGTTCGGCAAGTTTCCGGATTTTCATCCCATCCTTATCTTCAATGATCTCTTCAGGCATTTATGATTCCTCCTCCTTATTAATTCCTCCATTGCGAGCTATTTGTTGTTCAATCTCTTCTATAGTCTGGCCTGTAGATGTATCAAATTCATTTCTTACTTTTGCGGTCACTTTTTTAGCAATTTGCTTCTCAATATTAGGGCGATGAAGGGTGTTCATAGTACAAAAACTGCATTCTTTTACACTTCCATCAGGCATTGCCACCCCAAAATGAACTATACATCTCTTTGTTCTTTCAATATCCATGTTATAAGCATCTTGAAAGTGCATGCTAGAAAGTAATAACGCACCATAACTAAAAGAACTCACACTTTCCCAATCTCCACGCATCAAAAGCCGCGAAAACATTTCCATAAGTTTTCCCGGTTTTTTCATATATTGTAATACGCCTAAAAGGAAGCGCGCACGCAATTGAGTTTTGTCCAAAAAGTTTAAACCCTTATCAAGAGTTTTACCAAAATCTCCTAATAAGTCTTCAAACAATCTGAGTGGTTTTTTTTCTTTGGTTTTAATCTTAGCCCAAAAACGATTAGCAAAATCAATAACTTTCAGCGGATCAAAATAATCCATTATAGGCATCATTTCCCCCGAATCTGGATCTACTACCATATAACTTGCAAAACCACAGTCTGGGTGGCAAGTAAACTCAATTGATTCTACCTCTGCTAAGTAGGCAATAACTCTGCCAAACTCCACTATGGTACTTAAGGGATACCACGCATTTTCCATGCTAATCTTACCTCCAGTCTGTTCCTCTACAATCTTAAGTACATCTGCGTTAGTGATTCTTAAATCTTCCCTTTCTTCATGTGCTATACGTCCACAAAGAGATACAGGTTGAAATGTTATCCCACGGACTACATCCACGTTATCAATTGCATATTGAATAATATTTCCAACTTCAATATCAGTTACACCTTTAGCAATAGTAGCAACAAGAACAATTGAATCAAGTCCCGCTTTACGACAATTATCAATAACTCTCTGTTTGTAAGACATAAGATTCTTTATAGCTCTTGTTTTTTCGTACGTAGAATTATTGATTCCATCAAACTGGAAATATAATGTATCTAATCCCGCTTCTTTTACCCTTTTAGTCCATTCGAGACCACCGTTTTTCTTTTGAAAACCATAACCATTCGTAGCTACTATCACTTCCTTGAATCCATTGTCTTTTGCCATTTTACAAATTTCAGGAAAATCTTTCCTAACTGTTGGTTCCCCTCCAGTAAACATAATTGCAATAGCAGGAATAGGTTTATTTCTGAAATGTTTCATTATTCTATCAATTTCTTCCAACGAAGGTTCTACTAAATAACCAGACTTTTGCACATTAGCATAACAAAAATTACAGTTAAAATTACAGCGATTAGTTAAATCAATTAAAGCTAATGAACAAGTTGATAAGTGTTCTGGACATAACCCACAGTTATATGGACAACCTCTTTCATCTTCCATAGTACAATCTGGAGGATTTGCTTCACCGTCCTTATCAAATTTCCAAATAACATTTCCATCTTTATCTTTAATAGCCCAGTGAGTCCATTTATAATATTTAGCACTACTACTAATTTTATCCTTGAATTGTCCGTGTTCTTCACAAGACTTCCTCATCCATATTTCATCATTTTCTTCATAAACTTCAGCAGAAATTGGCTCTAAACATTCTGGGCAAATACTTCGTGTTTTTCTATAATAAGGTTCGTTTAGATATTCATTATCGTCTAAATGATACATATTTTGTATACTCCAAATTTTAATGTTTTATTAAAATAGGTATTTATACAAAGATCGAATTCTTCATTAAAAAACCTTTTTCTACTTTTCCTACTTTTGATAATATTATTTGTAAATAAACTCGTATAATGAGACTTATCATCCACTACTATAATTATACAAATATTTTTTCATATATATGTTAACAAAAAATACAATGTTTATAATGAAGAAAATAAAGTAGATAGTAAAGAAACATTATTTTTTTTGATGATTGAGGAATGAATAATATAAATTCAGGGTTTATAAACAAACAAAACATGATTTTAGCTACAGATTTCTATCAACTTACAATGGGGGCAGCTTATTATCAATATAATCTCGAAAATGAAATTGATGAGAATACAGAAAATGCCACCTTTGAGTTATTCATCAGAAAACTTCCAAAAAATCGAAATTATTTAATCTTCGCAGGATTGGAGCAAGCAATCCAATATTTACTACATGCTAGATTTACAGACCAAACAATTGATTTTTTAAGGAAAAAACCTGTCTTTAGAAATATTGATCCGAGCTTTTTCGATGAGTATTTACCTGATTTTAAATTCAAATTAGAAGTATGGGCGATGAAGGAAGGAAACTTCTTTTTCCCAAATGAGCCGATAATCAGAGTACAAGGCCCAATGTTTCATGCTCAACTTGTTGAAACGTACTTACTTAATGTGATTAATTTCCAAACATTAGTTGCTTCTAAAGCATCCAGAATAAAGAATATCGCTCCAGATAAAATCCTCCTTGAATTCGGAACAAGAAGGTCTCATAGTCCACTTGCAGGTGTATATGCAGCCAGAGCAAGTTATATTGCAGGATTTAACGGTACTAGTAATGTGATTGCTGACTTGGAATTAGGGATAAATTCATCCGGTACTATGGCTCATAGTTTTATTCAGAAGTTCGATGATGAGATAGACAGCTTTAATTCATATTATAAAATCTATGGTAAGGATTCTATACTATTGATAGATACATATGATACAGAAAAAGCGGCTCAAAAATCAACCAAATTTGGAAATATTATAAGAGGAGTTAGAATAGATTCAGGGGATCTTATTGACCATGCAAAAAAAGTTAGAAAAATTTTAGACAATAATGGTTGTAATGAGGTTTTGATTGTAGCAAGTTCAGATTTAAATGAATATAAAATTAAAGAAATTATCGATAAGAAAGCTCCTATAGATGCATTTGGAGTTGGGACAGAATTAGCAACATCTCGTGATGATCCCACAATTGCGGGAGTGTATAAATTGATGGAATACAATGGACAACCAAAGATTAAAATAAGTGAAGAAAAAATCACATATCCTGGAATAAAACAAATTTATAGAATTTATGACAAGGATGGCTTATTTAAAAAAGATATTTTGTCTCTTAAAAATGAAGCATCCCCTCCCAATTCTGAACCACTTCTTATTCCTATTATGAAACAAGGAGAATTAATAACAAAATTACCGAATTTGGAAGATATTCAACAGTTTTATTTAGAAAATATTAAGAAATTACCAGTTTCTTACAAGAAATTAGAAGAAGTCGATTTATTCAAACTTGTAATTTCAGATAAATTACAGGACTTGACAGAGTCTTTAAAACTCAAATATCCTTAATTTTTGAAATCAATATTTGTTAGTTTAACACTCACGTCCCAAAGCTGTTTTACGACATTCGGATCGTATGATATTTTCACAGTTTTCTTTTCTTTTCTCCTTTTAAAGTACTTTCCACTTATTCCATCAATTTCTGGAGAAGAAGCAAGGTATATTGAAGTTTTAGCACCACGTTTTGGGGTTAGCATGAATAATCCAATTAAATGGTAGAAGTATTTGACAAATGGACGATATTTTCGTACCATATTTGTTTTGACAAATCCTGGGTGAAGACAATTTACCGAGACCCCTGAACCTTCGATTTTTCTAGCAAATTCATATGTAAAAAGGACAACTGCTAACTTTGATTGAGAATATGCTTTCCATTGACTATAATGATGATCTCCGTATAAATCCTCAAAATCGATAGATTTTGCTTGGACACTTGAAGCTACATTTAATATACGTGCAGACCCAGTTTTCTTTAGTGTGTCTAATAACAAATTACATAGCATAAAATGTGCTAAATAATTTACAGCAAATGTGGTTTCTATTCCATCTTCTGTAAAAATTTGTTTATGTAAATTAACTCCCGCATTATTAATTAGAACATGTAATTTATCATACCTGTTTCTGAACTCTGAAACAAGATCATGTATGCCTTTTTGAGAAGATAAATCTGCTAATATCAAATCAATTGACTCATTTCCAGTTTTTTCTTTTATTTCGGCTATTGCATTTTCAGCGCGAGTTTGATCTCGACACACCAATACCAATGATGCACCTAATTTTGCTAGACCGATCGCAGTTGCTTTACCAATTCCCGAATTAGCGCCAGTAATCATACAAATTTTTCCTTTCATCCTTTTAGCTTTATTATTAAACATTGTAACTGTTTCCAATCTTTCAAAGTACACTTAATTTACTAATTATAAGGACTAGAGTAAGTAGGAAAATAATGTAATATTAATAAAGCCTACTTCTTAGTTATTATTTCATGAACGATTAGATCTCAAGGATTTAAATTATTTCTTTGTAACCTTCCTAACATTCTTGACTGTATAGCCCCAAAAATTATCCTTTACAAGTTTTCCACTAAAACTGATCTTATTAGCCTTTTTAAAATTATTTTCATTTTGTAATTTTGCACTCAGACGTAATTTTAGTTTCTCAATATTATCAGTATCTTCTTCTCGATAATCACTTGCTTTTTTTAATTTAGGGCCTATTTTCAAATTTTCAAGTGAAGCCATATAAAATATCGTTATATTTCCTTGAAATTCAGATTCCCTTTCAACAATATCAACAATTTTTCCTTCATATACCGTTATCGAAGAATCAAGATATTTACTCAACTTTGCCCCCGAAGATGATTCATCAATTAAAACTGTTTTTTTTTGTTTTCCAACACCTTTCTCTCCTATTTGAGTGTCAGAAAGTTTTATAGTTTTAATTCTTGATTTAAAATCATCAGGTAGAGCAGTTAATGTCCAATCATCAAGTTTTAACCAATTTTGTTTCAAGGAATAGATAAATCCAATCCAAAAATGACTACAAAATCCCATATTTGCTCCTATTCTACAATCACAATCACGTTCAGGATTTTTTATATTTTTCGGATTAATAGCTAAATAAGATTCTGTTTCCCAGTTCCATCCTTTAAAATGTAATTCAATTTCGTGCTTACTTGGATTTATAATTTTAATTTCAGCCACACTTTCTCTATCTTCGCCGTTAATCTTTTTTATTGCCAGATCAATTCCATTTGATATTATTTCAATTTCTTTTAGTTTCAATAAATCTCTCAATTCTTCTTCTGCCAAGGAGTCTAGAATAAAATCAATTAATTCTGATTTCTTAAATCTTGAAAATCCTTTTATCTCAAAATCTCTACAAATTTGCTTCAAATCATCATTGTTTAGATACTGTAAAAGGTATTTTAAATAAACTTTATCATCAAGATCTCTATTCATTGTATCTTATGACCCACATTTTTAAAGTATGAATTCTCCAAGTATAATTTAATTATATTGCTTATAATAATAACTGTTGTAATAACACCCTAAGAGAGTGCGATAAGTGAAATTAATATTAGAATTTAAAATATGATTAATTGGGAAAACCTAGGCTGTCATTGTTCCTCTAACTAGAAATGCGGTCAAATTATTAACAAGTTCTTCTTCATTGAGTTTAAAATCACTTCTAATCCACCAAATAAACACTCCAAGTACTGTAGATGTCCAAACTCTGGCTGAAATCTTAGGGTTTTGGGCACGAGCACCATATTCTAATAACTTTATAATGATTTTTTCTACTTCTTCTGTAAAATTATCCATTATTTCATTTCTTTTTGTACGATATTTTTGGTCCATCCCTCCCATTTGCTCAAAGAAAATTAAAAAGGTTTCTTTTTTTTCCCTAAACATCTTCGCGTATCCCCGAAAAAGTTTCTTAACTGCAGAAATTGGGGGAATTCTATTATCTTTGAAATAAATGAATAATTCTCTAAATTTACTTATCATAAGTTCAGCTAATCCACTAATTAACACTTCTATTACTTCCTCTTTTGAATTAAAGTAATTATAGAAGTTCCCTACAGATGTATTAGCCTTATTTGTTATATCTTTAATACGGGTATTATTAAATCCCTTTTCTTCAAAAACAGAGAGAGCTGATATTATGAATAGATTTCTTTTTTCCTTCTTAATTATTTCACTTTTTTTTTTTCTTAAAGACAAGTATCATCAACTTAAAAAATATAAATTAAATCTTTACAAACTTCATTAAAAATACTATAAATTTTAAGAAATCATGCTATAATTTATTACTTTTTAATCTTCAAATCAATAAAGTTTCTAAAAATCCAAAAAGTTGGTTA
>JAEOTW010000211.1 GCA_016839655.1 Promethearchaeota archaeon
CCCTAATAATTTCTGAAATGCGGTTTCAAAGTATCCCTTATTAGTTCTACAAAATGATTTACCATAATTCAGTTTTTCACGATGGCTGATTGGAATACGTAAAAAACAATGATTTCCTATTATTATCCTAACTTTATCATCATATTGTTGAATATCTCTTATTTGGATAGAATAATAGTCTTTTAATTCCTCCATTAAAATAACTAAGGCTTCCATTATTTCAAAGTCTTCTTTACCATATTCCCGTTTTAATCTCTCTGCAATTTGAGTTCCAGGAAAGACTCCTATTTGATATAAAATTGAAAGTAAACTATTACGACCAAAAACATCATAGACTTTATAGACTAACGATTCTGATATGATTTCAAAACCCTTAACTGAATTTATATTCTCAACTGGATTTTGTATTCTTTCATTTATCTCTTTAATATATTCTTCCACTATGTCATACCCCTAATTTCAAAGAGTAAGTCTGTAATCTTTTAAGTACTTAATAAATAATTATCGATATTGATCTATATAAAACTTAATTTTAAACTAAGATGTCGGAAAAAGAGGTAATTTTTCAGTTAATCAAGTTTTATTCAATATCTTTTAAAATTCTTTGAAATCAGTATCTTTTTCCAAACAGATTGAAACTTTAAAGCCTTTGGTTAAAAGATTTATTTAAGCTATTAATTTTCTTTATAGCTTTCTCAACCTGTTTATCAATAATATTAAGAACTTTTCTATAAGTTTCATTGAATGTATAATATGGATCTATGATATCAATATTATAAGGTTCTTCGTTAAACTCCTTTAGTGTAAATGTTTTATTTTTGATTTCTTTTATGTCTGCAAAATTATTTTTAATATCCATTGAGTGGCTTACTTCCATCGTTAATATTAAATCTTGTTTTTCTAATAATCTACGATTTATAATTTTTGGTGTGAAATCTGAATGTTTAATTTTTTTTTCATTTAAATAATTCTGAGACTCTGGTTGCATATAATTAAAGGCATTAAAAAATCCACAGGAGTCGAACTCCAAATTTATATCTATTTTTTCAGCATGATAACGAGCTAAATACTCTGCTGCTGGAGATCTTGCAGTATTTCCTAGACATACAAAGAGAACTCGCTTTATTTTGTCCACATTTAATCATGTATAGAAATAATTATATGACAATTAAGTTTTATGAAAAAGTTCAAGTAAAAATGAAATCAAATAGTTTCTATTTTACATAATATCTTCTGTCTTGTTAAATTCAATTATCTTTTGAATTATCTTTAGTACACCCTTCTCAATTTTCTCAAGAATCTTATTATACTCTTCTTGAGGTAAATGAAATGGGTCCCTGATTTCTAAATTTTCTTTTTCTCCGGCATAATCTAGTAGTAGGAATACTTTTTCATTTAAGTCTTTAAGATTTTTGAATTTTCTTTTCAATTTATCAATATGATGTTTCTTTTCAAATCCTAAAATAAGATCCTGTTTTTCTAGTAGAAGGAGATCTATCCTTTTTGTTTTAAAATCGTTTATCTCAATTCCTTTAGAATTTAAATAATTTATTGTTCCAGGTTGTGCTGTTTCATAGTAATGATAAATACCTGCTGAGTCGAACTCTACATTCTTCAACTCCTTTTTAAATATTGTTTCTTTCAACCAGTTTGCATAAGCTTCAGCAAAAGGACTTCTACAAGTATTTCCAGCACAATAAAAAAGGATTTTTTCTATTTTGGTCATTTTTAATTCTCGTTATTCCGTAATCAATAGAAATCTTTTCTGCTAAAAAAAAATTTTGATTAGCTTCAAAAAGGAATGAAAATATAGAACAAAACAGAAGACTATAAGATTCTAGAATATTAAGGAATATAATATGGCAGATGAAATTATTTTCAAGGAATATAAAGAGGATATTGAGTTATTATTTACACCAAAAAGAAAATACACTTTTTTAGTTGGGGCAGGAATTTCTATGGATCCCCCATCAAATATGCCCTCTGCGAGACAAATTGTAAAAAGTCTATTAGATTTATGCGCTCCTAAAGAAGAAATTGATAATCTACTATCCCTTGAGATGTTGAGATTTGAATTAGTGGTAGAGAAAATTCAGGAAGCCTATGATGAGGAATTAAAATTTTTAGATTATCTTGAATATATTACAGAGCCAAATCTTATGCACCTATTTTTAGGCAATGCAATCACTCGTGGAAATTATGTTGTTACTACTAATTTCGATTATTTAATTGAACGAGCATTACTGAGAGTTTTAGATGAGGAATGGCATCAAGATATAATCCCTGTAATATCTAAGGAAGATTATATCTTTTATCAGGATCCTAAATCGCTTATTACATCAAATAAATATCCACTTTATAAGATTCATGGCTCAAAACGTAATATTATTACTAAAAGAGACACAAGAGAATCTCTAATAACAACTATAAGCGCATTGGGAAAAGATCGAGGTGATGGAGAGACATTTGCGATTGAACCTTATAAAAAATCTGCCATTTTCAATTTAATGAATGACCGAACATTAGTAATTATGGGATATTCTGGGAGTGATGATTTTGATATTGGCCCTGCGTTAAGAGAAATGCCTTTCCTTAATCGACTTATTTGGATCGAACATTCACAGGAATCTCAAACTAAAATAGTTAATCTCAGTAGAAATGAGAAATTACCCTCTCAAGAGAGTTCTTCTCATTTCGGGAAATTGTTAGAAGATATTTGTACTAGAAGCGAATTTGAAGTTATATTAATTAAGACAAATACAAGTAATTTTATTCGAAAAAATCTATGGAATATATTTTTCCCATATTTTCCTCTAAATGAAATTAATTTATTAGGGTCAGAAAAGCAAATTCCAACATTTTTTGATTGGATTAAACCATTTTATAGTAAAATGACTACAATTGAGAAATATAAATTAGCTTCTCAGTTATTTTATTATTTAAAAGATCTAGATGCTACTAAACGGTGCGCTGAGAGAGGGATTATAAATGCTGGAGAAATAAATGATGAACCCTCAAAATCATATTTTCTTAATATGTTAGGAATGAATGCTCTAATCAAAGGAGATTATGGCAAGGCATTACAACACTATGAAGAGGCATTACAAATAGATGAGTTATTAAATGATACTGCGGGATTATCTACTGATTATAATAATATTGGATCAATTTATTTGACTTTGGGTGAATATGATAAAGCTCTTGTAAGTTTTAATCAAGCATTAGAAATTGTGGAACGAATAGGAGATCTAGCAGGTGAGATCACTTGCAGAAATAATTTAGGTAGAATCTATGAAGTTAAAAATGAATTTGACTCAGCTCTAAAATTTTATCTTGAAGGAATTAAGATTACAGAGAAAGTAGGGGATCTTAATAGAAAAGCTACTCTCTTAAATAATATTGGGATGATCTATAAAGCACGAGATGAATATAATAAAGCAATTGAATACTATAACGAAGCATTCCATATCTCAGATCTTTTAGGAGATCTATATGGAAAAGTTATTCTTTTAAATAACATAGGGAGAGTCTATGATGAGTTCAAAGATTATGACAAAGCTCTAGAAAAATACCGTGAATCTATTCAGATTGCTGAAGAATTAGGAGATCTGTCCAAAAAAGCCGGTTCTTTAAATAATATTGGTTCAATATATCTAGCTTTAGGAAAACAAAATTTGGCATTGGAAAAGTATCAAGAAGCTCTTAATATTGAAGAAAGATTAGGAGATCCTTTAATGAGGATAATATATCTAAATAATATTGGTATGATTTATAATAATCAAGCAAATTATAATTTAGCTAAAGAGAAATATAAAGAAGC
>JAEOTW010000212.1 GCA_016839655.1 Promethearchaeota archaeon
CCTCTTGAGTTTCAGATCCTTTTTTTGCTGTAAATGGCATAAAATCGGCGACAACAGATTTCTCTGTCTCATCAGTTTTTTGACTTAAAGTTTGAAATAGAGAGGGTGTGCTTGATACTTCTGCTGTGGGGGTGGAAGGGATTGAGCCTATAGGTTTAGATTCTAGTTTTTCTTTCTTTTCTTTTTTAGGTTTTTCTTTCTTTTCTTTCTTAGCTTTTTTCATATCCTCTAATAATTTTTGTTGCCTTTCCTTTTCTTCTTGAAGTTTCTTCTCCTTCTCCGCTTTCTTTTTCTGTTTTTCAGCCTTTTTCATCTCTTTTTTAGAATAAACTGGTTCTGGTAAGTAATCCATCAAAGAATCTGACTTTTTTTCTTGGGTATCTTGCGGCATTAAAAAATGAGTACCGCTTAAAGGTTTACTATCAATAGATGGCGTTACCAATGGAGATTGAAATCCTTCTGGTGCAGGAGCAGGAACTGGCATACTTGATGTAAAAGGAACTGCTTTTGGTTTATAGATTTCATCTCCACTAGTAATAAGGCTTGGTTCAGGAGGGCTTTGTAGTTGTTCTTCATTTAATTCACTCGTTAATATATCTTCTGGTGTTTTAAAGTCGAAAACTACAGGTTGTTTAGTTGTTTTTTCAACTTGGGATTCTGGTAAAGGTATTTCTGGTTCAAATTCGGGTTCCAATATAGGTGTTGGTTCTGGAACTGGCGGGGCTTCAAACTCAAATTGTGGTTCTGGTTCAAATGTTGAACTCGGTATATTAGGTTGGGGGGATCTAGGTTCTGGAACTGGAGGGGCCGCAAAATCAAATTCTGGTTCTAATCGACTTAGAGGAGTTGGATAGGTTCCTGTTGCTGTTGTTAGAATTTGACCAGGACTGAACACAATTCCTTTTGAAATTAACTGATCGGGGACTCCTGAGCCGATCATTAAACATGCTAAAATATAAAAACAATCGCCAACTCCTTCACCTGTTTTCGCTGAAGTTTCCATATAATATAAATTAAAATTACTTGTGAAATCATTAATTTCTTCCAAAGAGACAGCTCTTAGTTCGGTCAAATCACTTTTATTACCAACAAGGAGTAAAGGAATTTCTGTTTTAACATTCGCCCTTACTTCTTCTATCCATTGAGGAAGGTGTTCAAAGCTTGCACCATTTGTAAGATCGAAGATCAATAATGCCCCTAAAGATCCTCTATAATACATTGGTCTAATTGAACTAAACCTCTCCTGTCCTCCAGTATCCCATATTTGAAGCTTTGCTCGTATTGTACCTTCAACAGATTCGATATTAATCGTTTTTACGTGGAAATCTACCCCTATCGTCATTTTATAATCTTCAGTGAAAAAACCCTTACTAAATCTGAGAGTTAAAGCAGTTTTTCCGACTCCACCATCTCCTACGACAATCGATTTAAAGAGATAATCATATTCTTCAGCCATTACATCTCCCTATATTAGGTTTCAATTTATTATACTATGAACTATTTTCTTAAATGGTATAGCTTTTATATATTATAACTATAAATACAAATTTATAATTTTATTTATATAACGATATTCTGTTATTTTAATAATAACAATATAGGATATCGTAATAATATTTTTTTTTAAAATCAAAATTATTACGAAAGTCCTAAAATTTCAAGAAAAAGACTATTATTAAAATAACATTTTTTATACTCACTAAGAACTTCCTTTCTTATTAATATGAGATTCTAATTAAAAAAATATATTCTAAGATAGTTTATGAGCCTCTTCACATATATCTATATTTTCGAACCATTTGTTGATTTTGTTTAAGTCTTGTTGAGGAAATTCATATGAATGTTCTCGATCTGGATATATTCCATTTATGACTTCGTCTCTATAATCATTTAAAGCCTGACTAATAGATTCACCAATATTACCAAAATATTTCAGAAATTTGGGTTTAAAATCTGTAAAGATGCCTAACATATCATGAATAACCAAGATTTGACCATCACAATGAGGTCCAGCACCAATACCTATCGTTGGGATATCAATGGAATTCGTAATTATTTTAGCTATTTGCCAAGGGATACTTTCTAAGACGATTGAAAAAACTCCTACTTCTTCTAAATTTTTTGCATCTAATATTAATTTTTTAGCAGCTTCAATTGTCTTACCTTGAACTAAAAAACCTCCGAATTGATAAATAGCTTGTGGAGTAAGGCCAATATGGCCCATAACTTGTATATCTGCCTTGATCATTGCTTTAATTGTAGGACAAATTTCTGTTCCTCCTTCAACTTTAACAGCTTCAGCACCACCTTCTTGGATAAAACGCCCTGCATTTTTAACAGCTTCTATTTTATTTATTTTATATGAGAGATAAGGCATATCTCCCACAACTAAAGCATTTGTTACTCCTCGGCTAACTGCTTTTGTATGATGAATCATTTCATCCATAGTTACTGATAATGTGTTTTTATATCCAAGCATAACCATTGAAAGTGAATCTCCGACAAGTATTAGATCAATACCACTCCTATCAACAATTTTTGCGAATGAATAATCATATGATGTGAGTGTAATAATTTTTTCGCCTTTTTTCTTCTTCTCTATAATATCTCTTGAAGTTACTTTTTGTAAGGACATATGTTCAAATAACTAATTAGCTTTGAAAAATGTTATGAAAATTTACTTAAGTTATTATTGAGATCATGAAAAGAAGATCATTAGAAATATGCAAATTTGCTATTTATAGTAATGATAATATTTATCAATAAGACTTTTTAATCTTCACATATTAACCCTAATAGTCTAATAAAGAGGATTTAAGCATTATGGTAGATCCAAAAGAAATTGATTTCTATTCATTGGGTTTTAATTTTATTGCAACAAAAACTATGTTTATGGCAAATCATAAAAATGGCAAATGGGAAGACGGAAAATTATTACCTTTTGGAAATTTCGAAATTTCTCCAGCATCGTGTGTAATAAATTACGGACAAGGTATTTTTGAAGGAATGAAAGCCTTAAGAGCAAAGAATGGAGAAGTTACGTTGTTTAGACCAGAAGAAAATAGTAAAAGATTTAATTTTAGCGCTAAAAGGATGTTATTGCCAGAATATGATGTAGATAAGTTTATTGATGCTGTGAAGAGAGTGGTAAAGGCTAATGAAGAGTTTATTCCTCCTTATGATAGTGGAGGAGCTTTATATATCCGGCCGATTCTATTTGGGTATGGGCCTATTCTCGGAGTACACTCCGCGGAAGAATTTAAATTGATAATTTTTACAGTTCCTGTTGGACCGTATTTTCCAGAAGGTTTTAAAGGAATTAAGTTAGAAATTTCAAAAAATTATACAAGAGCTGCTCCAGGAGGGACGGGTTCAGCAAAAACAATATGTAATTATGCTGGGACAATGTTACCCGCAAAAGAAGCGAAAGCAAGAGGGTTTTCCCAAATTTTATATTTAGATGCCATTCATTTAGAATATATCGAAGAAGTTGGTGCAGCCAATTTTTTCGCTATGATTAATGGTAAATTAGCCACTCCTAGAAAGTCGGGAACAATTTTGGAAGGAATTACGAGAGAATCTATTTTAGAACTCGCATCCCAAAAATTGGGAATTGAGGTTGAAGAGAGAGAAATTTCCTATAGAGAATTATTTGAAGATTCATGTACAGAAGCATTCTGTAGCGGTACTGCAGCGGTAATTACTCCAATTGCATCAGTTAATTTAGAAGGTAAAGAACGAATCTTTAATAACCGAGAACCAGGGGAAATAACTAATAAAATATATAAATTACTAACAGGAATTCAACGATTAGAGATAGAAGACGAGTTTGGATGGATTACTAAAGTATAATTTTTTTTTTAAATTCTTTCTATGAGAGAAATGAAAGCTTTCTTAACATTATCTCCTGTTTTTGAGGAGATTTTTAAATATCCTATAATATTATTGTACCTTTTTATTATATTTAATATAAAATCATCAAAAATTTTACAATCATAAATATCAATAATATCAGATTTATTTCCCAATATAAAAGCAGATATCTTACCATATTCATTTAATTTTTTTATCCAATCTTCAACGCCTTCAAGTGTGTTGAATCGAGATAGGTCAAACAATA
>JAEOTW010000213.1 GCA_016839655.1 Promethearchaeota archaeon
GAATATTTTTTACTGTGACCGATCGATGTGTTTCCTAGTACCCAAAGGGGTTGATCAAGGTTGCGCATTTTTCCATTGGTAATATTACCCGTTAAGATTATCTGTCGGTCAGTTGTGTCTTCTTTAAAATCCAGCAGTATATCTCCCTTTGAGCTAGTCGTATATATAGCATTTTTACTGTTTCTGTCTGCAACTCCTACTGAAGGGGCAGCAATTATAGTGTTGCTCAGAATATCGATAAAAATCCAGGATATAAGACCGGTTTCTTTATCTTCCGCAATGAGATATGTTTCTAGCCTAGACCCCCAAAAAGTACTTGCTCGGGTATTGAAAACCCCCATTCCCAAATAGTGTTCTGGTTCTTCATCATCAAAAATTTTGGTCTTCTTCAACTCATAGCGTTCCGGCAATAATGATTTTGCTTTTTCGATATTTTTAAGCTTAAAGAATAAAAACAAACTATAAGGTTCAATTACAAATCCCATGTAGGGAGTCTTTCTTGAAGTCCTAACTAACAGCTTTTTAAAAAGGGAGCGAGGCAAAAACCGTTTGAATCCTTGGAAGAAATACAAAAAGCTAACTTCCTTAGGATCAATTAAGCTTTCCACATTTCTGATAAATTTCTCATCATCCAAAATTTTCATAGTTTACAAAACCTTCAAAAATTGAAATAATTTCCTATATTAAAGTTTTAAGCATTTAATTCATAAATTAAGAACTTTTTGCCTTTCCATTCCAATTTCATGTAAAATTGGGACAAAACTTAAAATAATTAAATATGTTAAATGCAAATGATTAAACATGTTATTTGAAAGTATATTCATGATTAGAGGGGGTTTCTTCGGGTATGACTTCAGTATTAAATTAATTATTACCTTATTTGCAATTTTCCTTTGCTATTATGATTGGAGAAAAAATGAAAAAAGATTAGATTATTTTTGGGTTTTTTTAATTGGGACATTAATATGGTCTTTAGCTGAATTCTTATTACAACTTGTGGGAATTAGGGAACTGCAAGAAAAATATCTATTTGGAGTTAATATCACTTCTTGGTTTTGGCTTACAATTCCTTTGCAAGGAATGTCAGAAGGAGCATTTGTCGCAGTACTCAGTTTATTTGTTGGAGATAGAATATTAAATAAAGAAAAGAGAAAAGAAGGAAAAATAGGATTATTCGTATTTTTGGGCTATATTATAATAAGGTATGGTATAGTTTATTCGATATTATTTAGTCTTGGATATAACTTTCTAGATGTAGATGTTGGAGATCTTAATGTTCCATCAAGAAGAGATATTTTTACTATCCCCTCACTGATATATTTAGCTGTATTTATCGCACCGTTTATTTATTGGTTCATTAGAACTAATAAACAGTCGAGAAAGAGAGCAAATTTGATGTTTTCTATAATGTTAATCAATATTTCTATCTGGACTATCTTAGAATGGCTAACGGGCCAACGTTGGATCGAAGTAGGCATTAAAACTTCGGAGGGTACGTATTTGTATTTATCAAGGGCTCCCGCTTTGGTTGAATTTTTAGCTCTTGCCTATGATGTTATAATTGAAATTGCTTTAATGTATATGCCATTTTTAGCAATCCCCTATCTACTAGGATTAATAAAGTCGGATTAACTTAAATAAAGTTTTTAGTGAAAATCAGACTCTGAATTCACCATTTCTACACTTTATTTTTTTGTTTGGCTTTTTTTGGCTTTTTTACTTTATCTGTAAGATTTGTATTAGACCAATCTGTTATACCGTCTTCAGGAGTATCAATTAATTTCCCATCATTTATCCAGATATTTTTACCTGAAGGATGTTCGGCTACCATTTTCGCTATTCTGGGGTCATGAGTAACAATTATGACTGTTTTTCCTTTCTTTGTTAAATTTAGCAATAGTTCTACAATCGATTTTCCTGTTTTTGAATCTAAATTACCGGTAGGTTCATCAGCTAGAATCAGATCGGGATCATTAATCAATGCTCTAGCAATAGCAACCCTTTGAGATTCTCCTCCAGATAATTTCCCAACCTTACTGTGAGTTCTATCGCCTAAACCTACCATTTCTAATAATTCAACTGCTTTTTTTCTGTTGTTAGGCGAAATTCTGTAGGGTACTAAAGGCATTAATACGTTTCCAATAACATCAATGTTAGGAAGAAGAAAATAATTCTGGAAAACAAATCCTACGACATTTTTCCTAAGTCCTGCTAGTTTCCTCTCAGGTAAACTTCCAATTTCAATATTATTCACAAAAATTTCTCCAGAAGTAGGATCATCCATCGCTCCAATTAGATTTAATAACGTGCTTTTACCACTCCCTGAGGGCCCCATAATCGTAATGACTTTCCCCCTATCAATTTTTAAACTGACGTTATCTAGTGCTCTAATTGTTGTTGTTTCTTCTCCGTATATCTTACTGACCTTTTTTAGTTGTATCAGAGTAATTTTTATCACCTTATAGTTCTTTCAAAACTTTAACTGGTCTTACTTTAGATGCCTTTATACCAGGATATAATCCACCGAGTACTCCTAAAGCTACAGCATAAATAACTACCTGAACAATACCCTGCCAAGTAATCACAATTGGTGTAGATCCAAAAGCAGTTAAATTTCCACTTAAGGAGAAAATAAGTAATGACCCTATTATTAACCCAAAAACAGCACCTACTAAGCTCAAAGTAAGAGATTCTAAAATTATATTAATTAGAATATGCTTATTTTTCCACCCCGTAGCTTTGAGAATAGCGAATTCTTTCATACGAGCAGACACAGACATTAATTGTCCTACTATAATTGCCATTCCTCCTGCTAACACGGTAATGATGCCCAATATCGCCGTAAAATCATATATTATTGACAAATTTTCCTCAATTGCTTGATAAAATGCGAAAAGTGAAAATGCAGAAATAGAGACGGGAAAATAATACCCATCACTAGAAAAATCTTTAATCTTTTCTACGAATACTTTGGTTTCTTCGTGACTTCTTACGTCAAACCTCAGAGAAATTAGAGAGTAGATGTCAGTTATGTCTCCAGATTGTTCTCTAGCATCCCACATTGTCTGAATATCAGTATAAATATAATAATCTCTTGGAATAAAGGGAGGTGTTCCATCTTCAATAGCTTCATAAATCCCTACAATAGTTAGTTCTAATGTCAAATTTTTAACTATGTCTAAATCCAATGTAATTTTATCTCCAATAGTGACAGGAAAATCTGCAATGGCCGCCAACTGTGAACTAATAATTGTTTCGTTTTGTCCGGCTTCAAAAGATCGTCCAACAGTAATTTTAGTGGTAAATCCATTCCACTCCTCATCTAGCGTTTTATTAAGACCCACCACAGTTAATCTATCACCTGGATTAGCTAATTTATCAGAATATTCTGCTGTATAATAATATGGAGCTTGGGTTTCTACATTATAATTAATGATAAATTCCCCGACCTCGGTAGTATTTAGTAAACTCTCTGTAATATTCAAAGGTAAATGACTATCCGGTCCAAGTTTTGATTCTTCAACAATATTGACTGTTCCTAAAGTTCTTGTTAAATTGCTCTCGAATTGAACTTGAACTCCTGCGCTATATGCCCCCACTACGAAAACTAACATAAGTCCAATAGCTACTCCCAAGCTAGATAAAATTGAAGTAGATTTTTTGCGAAATGCGTTTTTAATACTAAATTTTAACATAAATTCTTCACCATATTTTTATTTTTTTTTTATAATTATACTAGTTTGGTTGGTTAAATATTTACAAAAGTTAACACCGCATAAATCGCGATTGTAGCGCTTAAGCTAACAATACTTATCAGTATACGCCATTTTCCAAGCGATTTAAAGAAATCTTCCATTTTCTGCAATCCTCGAAATTGTGCGGTCATTTCAGTTATTTTTTCTTTATATTCCTTATCCTTACCTTCCTTACGGAGTTGAATATAAAGCTTGATTTCAGGGATCTGGCTTAAAATTGCTATTATATTTATAAGAACGGCATACAATACAAAATTAATATCAAAATATCCGAGTAAAAACCACGGTATCATCATCCATAACCATAAATACGATGCAAAAACAAGGCTACCAAATAATGCGAATCCTAGTAAATTTCCTAAAATGATATTGATAACTACAGCTAACCAATCAATCACTATTAAACTTCCAAACATAACGGAATGACCTCGACCACCCTTGAATCGATAATAAATTGGCCAATTATGTCCAATCAATCCAAACGCAGCAACATAGAGAAAATAAGGCTCTAATGGAAATAGGAAATATCGAAATATAATCAATGGGATTATAACTTTCATCATGTCAAGTATGCCGATAATAATTCCCCATTTTGTACCTAAAATTATGGAAGCTTTATTAGCACCTGCTCCCATCATTACTGTAACTTCATCTTGAGAATTATCTAATTTAAGTTTAAGGTCATCAATTGATTTCTTAGGAGCCTTAATTCTCAAAATGATCCTTGAGAATGAAATTGAACCTATAAGATACCCAATGATAGAACAGATGATGATAATTATAATATTAATGGTCGTTTTCACCTCTTAGGTATTTTTGATTTGTTCAAGTAATTCAGGTAGTTCCCCCTCATGCTTGTAAGTATCTTCTAAAATAGAAATTTTACCTTTATATGCATCAACGGCAATTAATGTGTTATCTTTTAAAAGAGTTGCATTATTGACAGATACCACTGCAGGAATGTTATATTCTCTCGCAACAATAGAACAATGTGATAAAATCCCCCCCGATTCTGAGATCACCGCTTTCGCTTTAGCAAATAGAGGTGTCCAACTTACATCTGAATAAGGAATCGCAATTATATCACCATCTTGAATTTTATTTATATCGTTTATTCCTCTAACTATCTTGACAGGACCAACATGATATCCTTTTGAAGTAGGTACTCCCTCTAATTCTTTAGTTATATGTGCCTGGTTTATAGGTACTGGTAAAAAGTCATCATAAATAATTTCTGGAAGCTTAATATTTCGATATTTTACCATTTCAATTTTTCTCTTAGTTATTTTATTTTTAAAATCTATTGATTTTTCCTTGTTTTCTATGAGTTCTTTCACTTCATCAGAATTCATATAGAAAATATCATTCTTTTCTTTTATTAGTCCTTTACTTACAAATAAATCACCAATTCGTAAGTAAAACCTCCTAAAGAGCCCATATCCATAACTATAGATATTAGTTACTAGTTGTCGATATTCAAGATAACGCATTGCCCTGTTGAATAATAAGTTAGAGAAAGGGGATTTGAATATATCTTTTTTTATTGTCTTTATTCTTTTTTTATTACCTTTTTCTAATTGTGGTTCTTGGTATTCTATTACCATTTTTAATATTTCATCAGGGTTTTCACTCCACACTGACTGTGAAAAATCATTTTGGTTATCTCGAAGGTACCCAAATTTCAACAAAAAATTCTGAAAATCCTTAGTGAACTTAAGATCAGGGTAATACGACAGTAATTCTTTATAAACCATCTTTTTTATGTTTTCTTTTTCAGAATCTTTCAGTTTCTTAAACTCTTTATTTAATTTAGAAATTTGTGCACGCGGATCCGAAAATTCAAGTCTTTTATTAATAGCTGAGAAATTTAGTCCCTCGAACTCGATTGAATTTTTCTGTAATTTGTTTTTTATCATTTTATTGTAAAAATTGTTTAGAAGCTGCGTTAATATGACGAAATAAGAAGCTTGAATATTCAGTACTATAAGTTTATTAATAATTTCCAAACTTTCTTTCTCATCTAGATTTCCAATATTTATTTCTTCTATTGGTTTATATTCCTTTTTATGCAATTTTAAAAATTTTTCAATATATTTTGAAAAAGAATATAATTTTAAACTAAACAAAAGAATCCGTGGCAAATAATAGAGAGTTCTGCCAGATGGTTTAAAACTCGGTTTATCCTTTCCATTACTTTCTATTCCCGCAAGATTTTCTAAAAGATCTCGTGGCATCCCAAACAATTCGAAAATGTCGCCCATAATTTTCATATTAAAATATGCTCGATAATAAAACTGATGAGCAAGTTGGTTAATATCAATTTTTTTGGCGGAAGATCCAATAAGTTCTTCGAAAATATGTTTCCAAGATGTATTTACCACCCTTATATTTACTGACCAGATTAATGGTTTTATCATCCCCGGCAAAAATTCTCTCGAGAGTTTATTAGAATAGAGCTTATTGTTTTTCAAGGTGGTTATTTGTCTTAATTGTAGCCAATAAAGATTCTTGCCATCATAAGCCCATTCAAGATCTACAGGTTCACCATATTTTTTACCAATTTTTCTTGATTCTTCTGCTATTTTGGTAAAAATTTCTTTCTTGGCTTCAGATTTAGGGGGGAGTTCAATCCATTCGCCCCATTTGTTTACCCATCGTTCAGGAGTTTTTCCTAGTTGAACCAAATTTTCTCCAAGCCCTTCGATTGATTCGATTATTATTTCATTTAATCCTGTAATTGGATTTCTAGTAAAAACCACGCCAGAGAATTCGGGAAAAACCATTTCTTGTATTATTACACCCATTTTGATTTGATCTGAACTTTCAGAAAACACCTTTCTATAAGTTTGCGGTTTTTCATCTTCAAATGAATTCCACAGCTCAACCACATTATTTAAAATATTATGAATTCCCTTTTGGTTTAATAGTGTGAGAAATTGCCCTGCAAAGGAGTTATCTGATTCATCTTCTATATTGGCTGAAGATCTAACAGAATAAGATTTATGTTCTTCAATATAATACTGCAATTCCTTTTTTAAATCAGTTAATATTGTAGAATCTCCTTGATTGTAAAGATTAAAAGCCTTAAAACTGCATACGAAGGTTAGAGGAATTTTGAATCCTTTTTTCAGAAGAAATCTTAAATTAAGGGCTTTATTTCCTATGTTTTCATTGATATCTTCAAGGTTAAAAATATATTGCTTATGGTTTTTATAATATTGTTTCAACTTTTTCAAATTGACCAAATATTATCACTATCCTCCTTTCAAGAATATATTTAAAAAGAGTATAGATTAGTAGTTAAAAGACTCCTCTTTAAATTATAAATATGTTATAGAGTAAAGTTTATTAATTATCATAAGATTAAAATTCTAGTTAAATCCTATAACCCTTTTTATGGGGTTTCTCATTATAACTATTGATTAGACATGAAATATTTGTATCAAAATGATGACGGATTTACAGTTGAAAGAAAACTTGGTCACACCTGGTACTATTGCAATATTCTGAAATCTGCTATTGAGAAATATGCTCTTTCAGAAGTTCCTGATTATGATGAGCTTGATAGGATTGTTAAAAGGATTGATATATACATGAGAAGTAGTAGATATGGAGGGGAGTTAGGTGCTCCAATTTATTGCACTTCTGGTTATGCCTCCGATGTAATGCTTATCAGAAAGGCGCTATTAAAAGTTGACCGGAAAAAAATGTCAAAAGAACAGATTCAAACGTTTTATAAAACCCAAATTAAAATGATCGATAAAGCATATGAGGATTACCGGTCTGATCTCTGGACTTCATAATTATGCAAGGAAAAATATACTTTATTCTTTCTTTAGAAAAAGTAATATTATTCAAATATGTTTGATATACCAATTTAATTTGAGCTCCTTATATAATTGATGGGTAAGGAAATGAAAATCATGAAGAATATAACCTTGGAAAAAAACCTGAGATACATGTATGCTTCCATTTTTATCTTAATCATAATCCTTATAATTGTTTTCAATCAGGTAGATAAAATTCTTTATACTCCTGTTATGACCCCTGAAGAGTGGTTAGAAAGTCAACCCTGGATACAACTAGATTTCTTTTCATTAAACATAATACTGGTTCAGCCCAGCTCCACTTTATTTGTATACTCACTTGGTATTATAGCAATCGTATTTGGAGTTCTTTTATTAAAAACTGATAAAAGTAATAAATTTATATCATGGTGGGGTATAGCATTGATATTATGGGGGATAGGTGCAGTTTTCGCAGGTACTAGTTATCAAGCATTCAGTTACGAGATCAAATGTGCTGGTAGGAGTTCTTGCATATGGACAAGTGTATGGGAACTATTGTACCTTATATTTTCAGTTGGAAGTGTAAATGCAATGTTAATGGCTCAAGTAAATTTAGATGAGAAGAATAAATTGAGTAGAATCATGGAAAAATACGCACTTATGAACTTTTTAATTTATGAAATCATAGTCCTAATCGGAGCAATAATTCCCGTCCAGTTTATGATTTCATTTGAACTCATGATCCTATTTTTAGCCCCTACCATCTTATTCTTATTAATTTCCAATGTTCATAATTATTTTGAGTATAAAAGGCGCATCAACTTCTCTCTTACAATTATTTGGTTATCTTTAATCCTGATAATTGGATTATATTTCCTGTATTTCATGCTTGGAATTACAGACTTACTTTGGGAACAGCATATTTGGTTCTCTGAGAATGATGTGCTCCATATCGGCTTGATACTGTGGATGATTTTTATATATATTACCATAAATAGAAATAAAAAAAGAATACCAAATATCGAAAAAACAGGAAACCTTGCAATTTAAATATCCTTCCTCTCCATACTTACTGATGAAAAAAAGATTAAAGATTTTTCTCTTTTCTTTTAGATATTGAAATAACGCCAAAGACCGCAACCCAAATGATTCCAATAAATAATAAAATCCATTTAATCAATGCAAATACTGAATGAGAAATAGCCAAAAAATTAGGGAATCCTGTGGGGTCTCCAAGCATAGCCAAAATGAAAATATTTTCAATCCCATCACAACAAGCTGCTATTACTCCACAGATCGCTATAATAATGCTAAATCGTCCTATTTTTGAAGATTCTCCAAACTTTCTCGCTATTAATATAGATAAACTAAAAAGAATCGTCCCATAGCCCACCATAAAAATGTAATCCAACAAGGCAGTAACCCGATAAATTCCAATATCCGTAACTGCATAATAGGATTTCATCAAATCTCCATTAAAACTTAACTGACTTGAAAAAATCTGTGCAGGAAATCCAGATAAAGCCGTGAAATATTGCATCACAGGAATTACAACAAAACATAGAATTAAACCGATAATTATAAGAATCTTAAAATTTCTAGAAGCAGGTCTCTCAAATAATTTTTCAAACTTCATAACTCAATTAAATTTTTAATAATTTAATATATTTTTTTTATCGAGATTAAAGAAAAAATGGTCTATATAAGTTTATTAAGCAATATTCCACTTATTTAAACTATGAAAATACAAATAATGACTAATACCAAGTTTGGTAATGGTAAATTATTAGCCGAAGCTCTTAAACAAGAGTTTTCCAGCGATGTTGAAGTTAATATTGCTGATGTGAAGGAGGTATCTCCTGAAAAGATTGCTGAAGATCATCCAAATGTGATTATTCTAGGAGGAGCAATACGGGCGTTTAGAGCAGACCCAAAATCTAAGAAATGGTTATCTAAGTTAAACAATAGCCTTGAAAAATCTGGGAAAAAAATTCAATACGGGACTGGCTTTTTAACCCACTCAATGCCAACTGATAAAGTTCAGGGATATGCTACGAAATATCTAAAAAAAATAGAAAGCCTGTCGATGATTGAAAGTACATATTCCGAATTGTTAACTGCTCGAGTTAAGGACATGAAGGGTCCTATCTTCCCAGAAGAAATGGAAAAAGCGAGAGGTTATATCAAGGAATTTAACAATTGGATCCAAAAATAATATAAGTTAAACAAGAAGCATAAGTAGGTCTTTATTACTCATTGTTATTTACCTATCTTTTAAATTCCATTTATTTTTCTTTTTTCGATTTAAATTATAAAATAAAATATATGACAAGTTTTAACTTAAATTTGCAAATTGAATCAATAGCAAATTGAATATAATATAATCCTAATTCTTAAAATCCTTACTTTTTTTAGCTTCTTATGACAAAGAAATATAAATATAGAGATCTTAATCCTCTTTGGATTTCGGTTTTTGTGGATATTCTTGGATTTAGTATTATCCTTCCCTTTTTGCCGTTCTTTATCGCTGAATTTAATGCCTCACCCGTAATTATCGGATTTTTGTTAAGTTCGAATGCGATTTTTGGATTCTTTTTTGGACCAATACTTAGTAAATTGAGTGATACTTATGGTCGAAAACCTTTAATGCTGATTTCTTTAGCGGGAACGTTTGTAGGTTTTATACTTTTAATTGTTTCTAATAATATTATTGTTTTACTAATTTCAAGAATAATAGATGGAATATTTAGTGGTCAATTCCCAATTGCGAAAGCAATTATTGGTGATGTAGTATCTCCCGAAGATCGGCCAAAGCAAATGACCAATATTGGAATAACGTTTGGCTTAGCATTCTTAATAGGCCCTGGTATTGGAGGTGTATTATCTTCTTTTGGATTCATAGGACCTGGTATTCTTGCAGCAATATTAACGGGTTTTTCATTTGTATATACATTAATATATTTAAAGGAAAGTTTACCAAGCAAGGTAGGACGTATTACGTGGGAAATAAATTTACCAGAAATACATGAATTAGGTACAGAATCACAATCTTTTTGGAAAAGTAATAAAACTTTGACTCTAGTGATACAATATAGTTTTATTGCAATTACAGGAGGTATACTACAAACAACCTTCAGTCTTTTTGCTGGTATTCGTCTCGGTCTAGAGCCATTAATTGTAGGGATTTTATTGACACTCTTAGGAGTATATCAAATACTTTTTCGGGCATTACTATTTAATCGTTTAAGAGACAAACTTGGGGATCCTAAAACTGCACTTTTAGGATTAGGTACTTATATATTTTCATATTTACTATTAGCTTTTGCTACTCAAGCTTGGGTATTGGTTATACTGTTGTTATTTGTTAGCTTTGCAGGATCTACCTCTCAGGGAATAGTGACAGGTTTTATAAGCCGCTCTGTGGATAATCGAAACCAAGGTAAAATAATGGGAATCACTACTGGAATAGATAATTTAGCACAGATACTCGGCCCTATAATTGGAGGTATATTACTTTCGTTCACCGGAAATCTACCATATGCTCTAGCCCTGAGCCTTTTAAGCATAATACCTTTCTCTATTGGTTTTAAGGTTTTAAAATTCGGTTATGACAATAGAAAAGTAGTTGATACCAAGCAAATCCCAAGAGAAACTATAGAACCTAAAATCATCACCTAATTTTTTAAAAATATTTGTTTTTTTAAAAAATTATCAATCTATCTATTTTTTAGTAGGAGATTTAAGTTTTTCAGCTGGTATATTCATCAAGGAAACGATTAAATCAGAAATACACTGAGCTGTAGAATGTAATTGTCCCATATCAACCTTATCGAGAGTATCTTCCCCCGTTAACAAGTAATACGGAGCCCGTATCCAATGAATAACATCGATATCCGCTTGCGTACTAAAATGACCAGCTTCTCCTATAGGAGGAGTTGCGAAGAAATTATCAGGAATTAAGATCATTTTCTCAATACTATGTTCTCGACAAGCTTTAATAACTGGAGCAACTAGACTATTTTCCTCGTGAAATAGTTAAACCCTAAATTTCCTACTAAATTCATATAGGTTTTTATTGTATTGACTGAAAATTATCCACATTTTCTTTCCCGAAGAAATGGAAAAAACCAGAGGGTAAATCAAGGAATTCTTCAACTGGACTCAAAAATAATGAATTGCTTCTTTATCTTTTTTATTGTTCACAAAAAAAAATATAAAGTTTGTATAATTTTTATTTCAGAAAACCAAATAATACATCTAAAAATTTATCAGGTTCTTCTGTATGAATAAGATGAGCATTTTCTTTAAAGTAAACAACTTCAGCAGTTGGCATTTTTTCAGCTAATAATTCACCATTTCTAGACGGAACAAGAATGTCCTTTTTACCATGTACTATTAGTGATAAATTGAAATTAATATGCCTATGGGTAAGACCCAACAAATTCAAATTTTTTAATTGTGGTTAATTGGAATTCTACTCAGAATTAATTAGTAATTGATTAAGTGATGGTACTTGTTCATTTCTTTTTCAATACTAGCATACGATTCTCGCATACATTATTATACCATTTCTTATCTTTACGGAACTCATTAATGATATTCATACACATAAATTCCTTATAATCATGGTATTTTTCTGGTAATTCGGTCTCTATTAATGGCATTCTTTTAATAACTTTTCTTTTAGGTCTATCATTTTGACATACGCTACATTTTACTTGCATTTTTTCACCTTTTTGTTAAAATATTCTAACGTCTATTCTGTAATAGGACGCGCTCCACTAAACACTAATTTCGAATTTTTAATGAAATTTTTACAGAAAGAGTAATTAACAGATAAGGTAATTAAAAACATTTAAACTTTTTAGTTTAAAATTATTATTAAATAAAATCTCATGAATTTATCAAGTTTTTAATTTTAAAATATTTTTTAGGAATTTTGGCAAAAATAAGTAAAATTTTTTACCTAAGAATTTATGTTAAACCTGTTCTATACCCTTTCTTCCAAAAATTTTAAATTTTTTCACTTTTTCTTCTTAAAATACCTCTAGTTAACCCTTTCAAACAAAAATTAACCGAGATATTTATTTACAGAATTTTGAATTGTATTTTTCAAAATACTAAGGTTTATTAAATTTAGAAATATATCTTATATGCTTGAACAGTGAAATTTCAATGTTACGAGTATAAAAATAAAATATGGTGAAAGTATGTCTAATAGAAATTATGGCAATA
>JAEOTW010000214.1 GCA_016839655.1 Promethearchaeota archaeon
ATAATGATTTTAAGATATGTGATGGATTTGATGTTCTAGAGAAGCTAAACACTATTGAGATTCCTTGTTTAATTATCGTAGGAAAACAGGATCAATTAACACCAGTTAAATATTCGGTATTCTTTCAAGATAAAATTAAAAATTCAGAGCTCCGGATCATTAACAAGGCCGGACATTTGGTTATGCTAGAAAAACCCACCGAATTTAATCAAGCTATAAAGGATTTTATAACTAAATATTTTTAACCATATCAACAGCAATGCCTAGAGAATATACATACGGACCATTTAATTCACGAAGATTAGGACTTTCTTTAGGAGTGGATATATTACCTCATTATAAATTATGCACTTCTAGTTTTTTTTGGATAAAATGAAAAATTTAATTGGAGAAAAATTTTTTGTCTATTGAATTCTAGATTCAGAAGGACAGTTGTAGAAATCTATTTTTCCTCCAGCTCTTTAAGGTCCGGAGAAATTGATTATATTTCTGAACATAATTTGGCAAGTTCTGGTCTTAATATACACGCTGGAGGGGGAGGAGGAACATCTAAAATGAGTTTACCTATGATTTCAATTGCTTATTATATCGCTTTAGGTTATATGGAAACTGAAATCCAAAAAAAACTAGAAGCCCAGGGCATTATATGCAGTAATACTACAGTTAGAAGACGAATTAATCAATTTTGGGGTTCATTTAAAAAGGCTCAAACAAAGTTTTTAAGACCTGTCTTTTATTTATTTTTAAAAAATCATTTTGAGCTTCATGAGATAAATAATGCTTTTAATCGCTTTACCCTAAAATATATTGTATCGTTTTTTGGAGGTATTCCTTACAAAAAGTTGAAAAGCCTTGTTGATACAGAAGATATTCGCAATTTACCTATTAAAGGAGAACTTGATGGTTGGGAAGGTATCACTAAGTTAAGAATTCCAGCAAGTCTTTTAAAAAAATTAATTATACAATACCTAAAGCAAAACGAAGCGCTTAAGGATCCAAGAGTTGAGAAATATCTAAATGTATATAAGAGATCGTATTACCGATATGCTTCGCAAAGACAGATTTATAATCAGTTAGGTTTTTCTACATGGGAAGAAGCTCGTAATGAATTAGTTTTCCCACTTATAATTAATGAAATTAAATCTGATGAGTCATTCAGCTCAATATATCATAAATTCGGTTGGAGTAAATCTACAGCTCATAACCATAATAGGACTAGTCAAAGGCTCTTTTTCGGGATGAATTCATCGCAAGTTCGGCAATTTTTAAAGAAACACTTCGAGATTGAAACATATGACGATTTTAGAAAACAATATTTAGCTGAAAAAGGATAGCTAGCAAATTTTTTAGGTTAATTAGATTATATTAAATAAATTGAGAATTTCTTTTTTAATTAATTATAACAATAAATCATCGAGATGCGCCAATATACTTATGGACCGTTTAACTCAAGACGTTTAGGACTATCCTTGGGTATAAATATATTATTAAATTATAAAATTTGCACTTATGATTGCGTTTATTGTGAGGTTGGTGAAACAAAAAAAGCAAATTTGGTTTCTCCAGAATATAGAATTAAAACACTTCCAACACCAGCTTTTAGAAATGAGTTAAAATCAATATTGAAATATGTCCCCCATTTAAAAAGTTTGAGCTTTACTGGATACCAAGGAGAGCCCACTCTTAGTGAGTATCTATTAGATTTCTATAAAATTACTTTAGATGTGAGAAATGAGCTAAAATGGGATAACGAACCTCCTTTAATAACACTGTTCACTAATTCAACTACACTTTTTTTAGAAGAGATTCGAGGAAGAGTTAAGCATTTTGATTTTGTTTTAGCAAAATTGGATGCTGCTACTGACAAAGACTTAAGAAGAACTAATAGACCACATGGTGAGTGTCCAGATATCGACACTATTGTTGATTCCCTTATTAAATTAAGGGAAGAAATGCCAGAAAAGAGATTAGCGATTCAGTGCTTGATTAGTAAGTCTCATCGGGAAGATTTTCTCTCTAATGATAATGATGTAAATATTGAACAATTAGCTCATTTAATAAAAAAAATTAATCCAAATATAGTTCAACTCTATTCAATTGCAAGGATACCCTCAGAATATTTTGTATACGCAATTGATGAAGAAAGAAAAAAGGAAATCGTAAAGATTTTTAGAGAGACAATTAATAACGAATTAATAGAGATCAATTATTATTAAGATATGTAAAAAATCATATTTCAATTAAAAATGGTTATTCTTATGACGGAATATATCGTGGGAGCGGATATTGGAGGTACTTTAATTCGCGTCGGGATATGCACTGCTGACCTTAAAAAAGAGAATATAATCAGTAAGGTTACTAATACCCCCAAAGAAAACGAATTCTCGATTAGCAATGCAATAATCACATTAATTACTCAACTTTTAGTCGAAAATAGTATAGAAAAAGAGCAAATCCTTGGAATTGGTTTAGCATCAGCAGGACCTTTAAATTTAGAGACTGGAGAGGTGTTTAATAATGCAAATCTGGGATTTAAAGAAATACCCTTAAAAAAACCTCTCCAAGACAGATTTCCGGGAATTCCGATATTTTTAATTAACGACTGTAATGCTTCTGTTTTAGCAGTCCATTATTTTGAAGCTGATGAAAGTGAAAAAGAAAATCTCGTTTATGTTACTATGTCAACGGGAATTGG
>JAEOTW010000391.1 GCA_016839655.1 Promethearchaeota archaeon
ATAATTCCTACCCAATTAACCTGTTGCGAAGATCCAATTGCAGCCTCTATCAGATATAATTTACTCCAAAACATACCTAATGGTGGAAAGGATGCTATGTAGAATGCAGTTATGGTAAATATAGTTCCTGTAATTTTCATTTTAGTTCCAATGCCTATCATCTTTTCTATTTCCCTTGTTTTTGCCTCTTTGATAAATGCTCCAGCACAGATAAACATAGAAGCTTTTGCTATTTCATGATTTAGAATATGAAATATTGTTGCTGATAAAGCCATTTGAGTACCCACTGCTATACCTACTAACATCAAACCCACATTATAGACACTGGAATAAGCTAACATTCTTTTGATATCTTCTTGTACTAATGCCGTTAGATTTGGTATTGTAATAGTTAAAGCAGCTATTATAAACAAAAAAACTATTGTTATATCATCAAAAGGTAAAGTAGTTCCATTGTAAAAGAGAGAAGCTAATATCTTTAGTAATGCGTACAATTCTACTTCAATAACAATTCCTGAAAGCATCGCACTTACTCCCGATGGAGCTGCTGAATGTGCATCTGGTAACCATGTATGGAGCGGAAAGATTGCTGACTTCACACCAAATCCAAACACGAACATGATAAGAAGGAAATAATAAATCGCAGAGGGTTGATTATTTAATGCACCATGTAATTGTGCTAAGTCAGTAGTGCCTGAAATGATGTAGACATATGCTATTCCAAACAATGCAAAGGCTGCACCGATTGAACCCATTATTATATACTTAAATGACGCTTCAATAGCCTCCTTATTTCTATAAAATGCAACCAGAACATAAGCGGTTATTGCAAGAAATTCAGAGAATACGTAAAGAGTTACGAGATCACCGGAGTAAGCAACACCATTTAGCGCTGAAATCATTAATAAGAGTAGAAAATAGAATTCGGTTATTCTTTCCTCCTCTAGGTAGCCAATGCTATAAAGAGCTACTATCATTCCAAGAATGGAGGAGATAAGCGATATCAATGCAGAAAGACTATCAATTGCAATAATTGTTCCTCCAGTATTAAAGTTGAGAAGAATTGGAGCAGTTTGAGACTTGATTAAATTTAAGAAAGAAAAATATATAACTATAAGAGAACTAACTGTACTGATTCCTCCCAATATCTTCTTACTTTCTCGGCACTTTCCAGTAATTAAAACTATTACAGCTGCGATTAGCGGTAGAGATATTGGAAATAGATATATATTTAATTCTAACATTAATTCTGACATTTTTTTTTACCTCACCATTATTATTATATATATAAAAAAAAGGGATAAAAACATACAAACAACAAAATAAACTAAATTTAAATTAATTTTTCCAGAGTGAAATTTTCTTATAACACCACCAAACTTTCCAACACTACATCCAAATATGTTGTAAAACTTATCAAGTGATGTATGGAATTTTCTCATGATGTTACCCAACTTGTTAATCCCATGGGGAATACTATGATAAAGCTTATCAATTGATAAATGAAAGCTTTCCATTAAATTACCTAATTTGTTAATACTTTGGAGAAAAAAACGATAAAAAGGATTTAGGAACACTTGATTTTCTAAAATCTTATATATATCTTTTATAAGAGATTTCGATGATATGACATAAGGAAAAATTTTTATTGTAAAATAAAAAGGGTAAGCTATCATAAAACCCCCTATAAGTAATTGAAAATAGAATGACTCAAAAGTAAAACGAAATAAAGAATTCTTTGTTGCAAATTCAAGTAAAATTATTATAACCTTCATAAAACTATTAGCGATTATAGTAGTTATTATAGCTTTAATTCCGCAGTGGCGATTATATTTGCCTTCAATATCAATTCTAATAACTGGAATTGCATCACTTTTTTTATACTGAAACGAAATTAATCCCAAATTAGAGAAATAGACCATTAAAATTGCTAATACCATTTCAATACCGATATTTGATAGTAATAAAATAAAAATAGAACCTAAGTAGAAATTTATCCAGAACCAATATTGACCTAAGTTGATATCTTCATGTATATGTTCCAAACTATAGAAAAAAAACAAAATTGAAATAAAGGCAATAATAATTATCAAATAAATTCTGAATATATCTTGGTAGGGAAGCGATGGAGTAGATATTGTTATATCATATAAAATTTTCAACGATAAAAATAAATTAATTATCGATATACCTAACGAGAAATAGCCAGTATATGATTTCTTCCACTTTGCGATTCCATATACAATGAATGAACCGATTATTGGAGTTAAACATATTATCCACGCGTCTTTATACATATCTCACCACCGAAGCTCACTAATTTTTTCAGCATCAAGTGTATCAAATTTTTCTTGCATCATATAAATAATAATTAGAAGAAATGCAGCAACGAGTGCTGCAATTATTGTTGAGATCATAACGATAGTTACAACGAGAGGGTTTAAACTGCCCCCCGAAAAATAAACAGAAAAAAAGACTAAAAATGCATTTGCTATATTTATTAAAATTTCCACCCCAATTATTATCTTAATTACATTTTTACTACTAGCAGCAATTACTAAACCTATGAAAAACTCAATGATTATTAAAAAGAACATAAGCACTATTATATCGATTTTTATATCACCCCTTATTATTGACCCTCCTTATTTGTGCTGAAATACCCGCATATATACCAAGTAATATAAATGCTATTATGATAATCTCCAGCCCTCTATATTCCCAAACAAATTTACTTATCATTACATTAAATGATTCATCATTGTCTCCTATTAATATATCACTAGCGTTATTAACATAATTGCTTTGAATATTCCCAAATTCGACGGCATAAAGAATAGCAATTACCACTAATAAGAACAAAAATACACATAAAAAGATTTTATTCTTCTTTATTATTTTCCCCTCCCATTAAACTTATAACATAAAACAATAAAGTTGCCATTGAAACAGAATATACTGTTATCTGAAATATACCCAAGAGAGTATAACCCAACAATATGTAAAATATTCCTATTAGTATATTGAATAGTGTAAAAAAAATAACGGCATCCATTAATTTATCTACATAATAGATTGCTAATGTGATTATTATTATCAAAATAAAAAAGATTAGTGACATGATATAAATTTCCATATTGTATCACCCCAAACCAAACATAATGATTGCAATTAAGTTCAGCATCGCTAATGGAATAATAATTTTCCAAAAGAATTTAATTACTTGATCAATACGATATCTTGCCGTAAGGCTTCTTATCATCGTAATTAGAAAAATTATTCCTAATGTTTTAATAAATAATATTATGAAATTCAAAATCTGATTAAAAAACAATAATTCGGGAAGATTAAAATAAGGGAGTGTTGGACCACCTAGGAAAATGATTGCTCCAAAAGAAGCCAAGAAAAACAGATCAAGGTCTGAGGAAAGTCTGAACAATGCTAAAGTTCTCCCACTGATTTCAGTTGACCATCCTGCTACAATTTCTGACTCAGCATTTGGAGCATCAAAAGGGACTTTCTCTACTTTTGCCATGCTACTGAGTATGTATGCAATAAAACCCAAAGGGGCGAATATTATCAGAGGAACGCCTAAGGATTGAAATATTAAATTTTCTTTTATACTTATTGATTTGGATATAGCAATTATTGTTGCTAATGATACCCCGAAAGGTATTTCAATGGAAATTATCATTTCAGCCTCTCGCGCTGCACCTGCATTTGAATAGGGACAAGCAACGGAATAACCAGTTATGATAATTAAAATATCGATGAGTACTCCGATCCCGAATAGTAATATCAAATCTCCATTAAACGAAAGTGGAGCATTAAAATCATAAAGAGGAATAAAAAGCAATATAAAAAATATAAGTGCAACTGATGATATTGCAGAGAATATTATCAAAAAAGTATTACTTCCTACTGGAAATATGCTCTCTTTCTTCAATAATTTAATAAAATCAGCCAAAGGTTGCAATATTCCTTTATAACCTG
>JAEOTW010000215.1 GCA_016839655.1 Promethearchaeota archaeon
AAATTTTTTATTTAAGTTCTTTACGAGAACGTGCTGGAAAAAGCTTTCTTTCGATAGGTTTCATTCAAAAATTAAAAAAGGAAAGAAAAAAGTTTGCTTATTTCAAACCAATTGGTATTCCTAAAAGCGCTTTTACAAATAAAGCAGATCCAGATGTTGGATTTATCTTAAACACTATTTACAAAACAGATTTGCCCTATGACTATATCTCACCAGTGTCTATTCCAGATTCGTATTATGTAGATTTAGTTAATGCTGATAAAAAAGAAGAATTTTTACAAAAAATAAAGAATGCATACGATAAGATTACTAAAGATGTAGATTACCTTATTATTGAAGGTAACCCTAGTCTTAGGAAGTTCATTAGAGTAGGACTGGATGATGTGAGTATAGCAAAGGCTCTTGATATAAATGAATTAATCTATGTTTCTACAGAATCATCAGATCGATCTATAGACGATTTATTTTTCACTAAAAATTATTTTGAGTACCGTAATATCGGTATTAAGGGTATCTTATTTAATAAAATAGATTATGAGTACATTGCAAGAATTAAAGAGCTTACAGATGACCATATAAATAGATATGATATTCCAATATTAGGAATAATAGAAAAGAGTATAGAGTTATTTTCACCTCGTGTAAGTGAAATCGTAGCACAAATTGGTGGAGAATTAATAAATGAGCAAGCTTCCTCTGGTTTAAACAATTTAGTGGAAACTTTCCTTATTGGTGCTATGAATGCACAAGCAGCTTTAAAGTATTTAAGACAGGTTAAACGAGCTGCATTTATTACAGGTGGTGATAGAACTGACTTAGCTATGACTGCATTAGCTCAAGATGTTTCAGCATTAATATTAACAGGCTTTATTCAGCCCGATATGGGGGTAATTACAGCTGCCAATGGTAAAGGGATACCAATTATTCTAAGCCCTTCTGATACATATACTACTGTGAGAAATTTAGAACGGTTAAAACCAGGTATACAAGAAGACGAAATAGAAAAAGTCTTAGAATTAATTGAAAAAGATATGAATTGGGATCTATTATTATAGATCTATTATTTATAAATTAATTCATTCTATATTTTTCAATATATTTCATGCAAACGATATATATTAAATTGATTTAGCATACAGGAATAAATATAGTTTGGCAAGGAGTTAGAGATATTTCTTATGCGAACCGTGAAATCGCTGCTTTAGCATCTGAAGTTACTAAGAGTGGGAAAATAATTTATTACCCAAATATTAGAGACCTTGTTGTAAATAATTTTTAAACACCATGATAAATTTCCTAACCATAAAGAGATGCTTCTTTTGATGGAAAAAACTTTTTGCAAATTGATTCTAATTAGTGAATTTAAATTTATTTGAAATATTTTTCATAATCAAATTATAAAAATTTAATTTATACTATTTAGTTTTGAGAGAAAAATGATAATAGGAATTCCTAAAGAAATAAAGCTTGGAGAAGGAAGAGTAAGTCTTACTCCATATAATGTTGAAGAACTTACACATTTAGGTCATAATATTATTACGGAACACAATTCAGGAAAAAACGCAGGATTTAATGATGAAGAATATATAAAAGCAGGTGCTAAAATTTATGAAAATAAAAAGCAGATCTATTCAAACTCAGACATACTTGTTAAAGTAAAAGAACCTGTTTTAGAAGAATTAAATTATTTTAATCCTGGACCAATATTATTTTCTTTCCTCCACTTATCTGCAATTAAAGAATTAACAGATGTTTTTATGAGAGGTAAATCAACTGCAATTGCATTTGAATCAGTTGAATTGGATAATGGTCATTTACCAATTTTAATACCTATGTCTGAAGTTGCGGGAAGAATGGCATTAATTAAGGGAGCTAATTTGCTTACAATACATAATAAAGGTAAAGGTGTTTTATTAGGAGGAGTTGCTGGAGTTTATAGGGGTAGAGTTACTATATTAGGTGGAGGCACTGCAGGTTTAAGTGCTGCATTGGCAGGTTATGGTTTAGGAGCTAATGTAACAATTCTAGAAAAAAGTATAACACGAATTAGATATTTAAAAGACATTTTACCTAAAGGAATTAATATCGTTGTGTCAAATATAAGAAATATAAGAAATAATGTTAAAGAATCAGATATTCTGATAGGAACAGTTTTAATTCCAAACGCAAAAGCACCTAGAATAGTTACAAGAGAAATGGTTAGATCTATGAAACCAGGGGCTGTAATTGTAGATGTTTCAATAGACCAAGGCGGTTGTATTGAAACTAGTAGAGCTACAACTCATGAAGATCCAACTTACATTGATGAGGATATAATTCATTATTGTGTATCAAATATGCCTGGAGCGTATCCAAGGACCGCTACTGAAGCACTTTCTGAAAGTTTGTTTCCATATCTATTAAATTTAATATCTGATGATGATATTATAGAAGTATTAAAAAAAGATCCCCCATTAAGAAGAGGTGTAAATCTTCTAAAAGGAGCTATAACAATAAAGGAAATTGCTGAGACTTTCAATTATCCATATGAGCCTATAGAATCTCTTCTATAGCTATTTATAGCTCTAAATAAATTTTTTATCTAGAACTAATTTTATCAAATATAAAGAAGAGATTACTCATATATTCGTTTAATAAAAGTTGAGGGTATAACTCTTGTTAAACCTAATGGAGCCTTGTATTTATTTCAAAAATTAGAGTTAAACGAATTTAAGGATTAAAAAGATAACTAAGAGTTTAGAATTGATCTTTTTTAAACTGCAGGAATTTTTAGTGTTTATGGTTTTGGATTTGTAGATTTTTGAAATAATATTTTCGATTTACATTTTTGACGAAAAAGGAAATTTTAAAGGGCTATTATGATTTATTTGAAAGTTTTTTTAACTAAAACTCATTAATATTACTTGTAATACTAAAATAGAATTTAAAAGGATAGAATAAATGAAATCTGAACGAGAAATAAAAAACGAGAGAAAAGCAATGTATTTTGATGTAATATGTGGTATTATGTCATCAGTTTTATCATTATCGGGATTAGCTTTTGCGGCAATTTCAAACAGGATTTTTAATATGGGATGGTTCGCTATTAGTGTTACATTTTGGACGGCTTATTTATTGTTTTCTTTTTTTTTAATAGGTTTAGGGATTTATACATGGAAAATGAACAAAAATTATGATATAAAAAAGCCAAAAAAAGAATTAAAATCACCTATAATATAATAATATTACCTATCTGGTGCTTTTCTACCTAACCATTTTTCATAGAAAGTATCAATATCAGGTAGAAAGTTAAATATTGTTGGATAACCAGGAGGTACAGCTTCAACATCCAAGAGTGTAAAACATCCTGGACATAAATATTCTCTTAATTCTATCCATTCTGGGTCACTACCCATATCTCTAGGATAAAGCTCCTCAATTTCTTCAAACGTTTCTCTTACTCTAATGCGACATTTAGTTTTCCAATTCTCTCTATAATCTCCAAATTCATGTCCACAATCACATTTTACAATTCTCTCTCCTTCTTTCGAGACGATTTGAAGGTGTTCATGTAGGGGTAATATTATCTTTTCTTTCCATGGCATACGTTTTTGTAATATTTCTATAATCAAATCGAATCTATTGGAATCTTTTCTTCCGCTAATTATTGGTTTCAGTTCATCCCATAGTAATTTTCCATCAATCATTCTTTCCAATGTTTTTCTATCATAAGATACCATTTATTTCACCTCCATTTTAAAACCTTCAGGTAATTTCCAGAATTTTTTAAATTCCTTAGCCCAATTATTTGACAATTTGAGACTTTCTGTAACCATTAATTTAACAGGTTCACTTAATTTATTTTCAGTTATTTTTTTTTTCTCTTTTTCCCAATATTCTTCAAAAGTCATTGACTTTTCTTTTCTCTCTTTTTTTAAATTTTCTTTATATTTCTTAGTAGCTATTTCATCAATCTCCCATTCTTTCTTTATCTCACTATAATTAGCAATTACTCCATAGACATTTTTAACAATATCCTTTGTATAAAAACCATTGTCAAGGTCTTCTTTTACATGCTCGATATCTCGCTCTAGAGGATCTCCATATCCAGGACCACCACTCAAGAAATAATAGAAAATATCATAGTTCTCTAAAGTAATTGGATAAATACTACAATAAGGTTTTCGTGTTATATCCCCCTTTATTAGTCGTTCAAATTCACCATTAGTAGGATCAGGGTCTCCAAGTGGATATTTACTTTGATTTTTAATGATCTCTTCCATATTCGTATTTTTTGCATATAATCGATATCCAGTTGCATTAGGATATCCTCCATGCATTCCTCCAGCTCCATGGAATACCAATCCTTCTCTAGCTCCAAAAAAGTCCACATCTTTCGAATAAGCTACCATCCCTACACCTTCATAATTTGCTCCTCCTCTGTATTTACCATGCCCAGATAAATTGGGTTTAACTCGTCTTGATAGATAAGGTACACCACCTTGAAATAATTCCCATGTTTCGACATCACCAAGGTCTGATTCAGGATTCCACATTGCATATCCCCAATTTAAACCATCTCGAACAGCACTTGCACCAAAACCTTGACCACTAATTTCAAAAGTCGACAAGGACCATCGTTGTCCCATTAATGGTCCATCCGAATATATTCCGCCACCTTGAATAGCATCTCCAGTAAAAGGATATCCTGAAACGACCTCCTCTCTATATCCCCGAGAAAATAACCCATAAGAGATACACTTCATCATTCCAGTATAAGCAGGAATTAAATTACCCCATGGAGCTTGGTATGATAAGTAGATATCACCTGGATTGCACCATGACCCTAGAGGATATTCTTTCTCTACAGCAAAGTATGCACCATCATTTACTTTATCTGCATAAATTAGTATTTGCGTTAAAAGAACCCATTGACCTCCCTCCATAGCGCCTTTATCTGCATTCATACAATTAGGACCAGGACCACTTGCTCCATCAAAAGAAAGAGACATTTTACCATCTTGTTTAATAATGATCTCCATTGGTTGGTTTGAAATTTTATTCATTCTAGCTCTTGGTTGCCATGCTTCTTCTTTCTGTGGCATATCCATAAAAGCAGCAGCTCTATATCTGCCAGGGATCAACCGTTCTTTTACTCTTTCTTGAAAAACTAGGCGACCTTCTTCGATTGCTTCTCGAATAAATTGCTTGTAGTAGTCTAATCCTTCTCGTTCAATGAATTCCAATAATGCATCACGAATCATTAAATTTCCAGCAAGTCTACATTTTTCATCCAACTCCCAGTACATAGGAGTTCTAACAGATCTTTTTGCACTAATCATATGATCCTTCCAAATTTTATCATTTGAACCAATTTTTCTACAAGTATAATATACTCCATCATCAAATCTTTGCATGGCAGGAACTAAATCATGTCCAGGTGTTATTCCTCCACAATCAATTTGATGAGTTACTCCACCTGCCCACCCCACCAAATTATTTTCCCAAAAAATAGGTAATAATGTTTGAACATCAGTAGTATGAACATTTCCGCATGCAGGATCATTATTGAGAAAAATATCTCCTGGATTGATACCTGGATCATCTTCATATTCTTCTCGAATCATAAATTTGATAGCCTCACTCATAGTATGGACATGGACTAAAATTCCAGTTGAAACAACTATAGAATCGCCCTCAGGAGTATATAACGCAAAACATAATTCTCCAATCTCGGTAACGATTGGAGAAGCAGCTACATGTAATGCCGTTTCTCTTGCAGATACGAGTGCTCCCCTCAATGCAGCATAATTACGTTCAAATCTAAAAGGATCCTCTTCTTTTAATGATAATTTTTCAAGAGCATAATATCGCCCCGATTTTTCAAACAAATTTTCACTTTCTTCTAACATAGTTTTTAATGTCTTACCATTCCACCCAAGTTTTTTGTCCATTATGATTTTACCTCCATATGGAATATTCTATGATTATCAATTTTAACTTTATAACCTGGAGGGACGACTAGAGTTGTAGCTGGTGCTTCAACAATCGCAGGCCCTTGTATAACATTCCCTGAATTAAGTAAAGCCATCTCCCATATTGAAGCTCCATGCCAATTATTTTCCCAATAAATATCCCTTGTTCCTTTAGATGCGATGATATTTGGTTCTTCTTTACCCATTTTATGTTCAGGTAACTTGGGTTTAGGTACTGGTACTATTCCTGTACCGATACATTTAGTTACATGATAACCTAACTCCGGGCTTTTAGTTCCCCTTTTAAAAATTTGTTCAAAAAGATCATCATAACGATGAGTAATATCCTCTAGCTCAGTTGAATCATATCTTTGAAGTTCAGATGAATAATCAATAGTTAATTCTTCTACTGGAGATTGGACTTCTAGATCATCTAACATTCCGAAATATTGTAGACGTAGAGATGGTTTGAAAATCATTTCACTAGGATCTCTTCCTTCAGCCTCAAATTCTTTGATTATACTATTTTTTAATTCATTCCAAGTTGAGCTAAGTATAGAAGCAACAAAACCTATCATACTTCCATCTGGT
>JAEOTW010000216.1 GCA_016839655.1 Promethearchaeota archaeon
GGTACATTTTCGATTCCGGAAATTTTACGTTCATATTTTAAAATCCTCCCATTGTATGAGGTTTAGATGTACTACAGGATCTAATCATTTGTCATTAATTAATCATGATATTATAATTATAAGCTACAAACAATAGAAAAAAAGGATAAATAAAAAAACTTTATCACATTTAACCAGTTCGAATTAAGATTTTTAGTTAAGAAATAAGTCATTAATCAAATTCAATAGTGCAATACTGTCCTTAGTTTCAAGAACTTGACTCGTTCTATGATATCTCTTCAATCTCTGCCATATTGAAGGATTATTCTGTATCTCCTCTGCAAATCTTGATAGCTTTTCTTTCGCTTGATAAGTCTGCCCCTTAAACAAATAACACACCGAAAAATCTCCTACTGATTCCATAAGAACTGTATTTTGACCGAATTTAACTCGATCGAGCCCTTCAGCAAAAATTTCATCGCTAATTGAACTAAACGCTGTCAAGAAACTTCCAAAGAGCACATCATCAAATTTCCATTCTTCTGTAAAAGGAAAAGAAAATAAAAGAACACCTCCAGACATAATAAGGAGTAGGACTGGTTCTTCATTAGTTAAATCAATTGGCTTTATTCTACGTTTCTTTTGCATACTATCTATAGTCTCATTTAAAGACACTAATTTCAGCCGTTCTGATACGGGTGCTTCCTGTTGTTTAAAGCTTCGCCATTTATCTAATTCTCTCAATATTTTATCATGCTCACCTGAAATTTTAAGAGCTAAAAGTTGAAGACCGTGATCTTCAGCAATCTCCTGAGCCTTTGAAATACTACGTCTCGCCTCTCCCATGTTCATCTCAAGTAAAGCCAATTGCCCTTGTAATAAGTATGAATGAGCCTGTATCCAATAAGAATCTTGATAATCTCCTTGTTTGAGTAATCTAGCAATTAAAGTCTGCATGTCAAACAAAATTTCTAAATCATTTGTTGAATTTAATTCCTCCTGGTAGTATTGACAATAATGGATTAATTTCACACTATCTTCATAACTTAACTCTTTTGAAGTTTGAAGAAGTTCCATTAATTCCTCACGGGCGAGTATGCTGGAATCAGGAATTTTCCCGAAAAACCTCTTATCAAATGTAAGCGAACAAATTGGACACTCGATATAAAATTCCTCTTCGATCAAATTCAGGGTAGACCTACAACGTGGACATCGAGTTTGGGGACGAGCTTGGGGACCCCAAAACCTGCCCCACTGGTCAAATCCACAAAAGGGGCAAACCCTAACTTCCGCATCTTTACGTTGACCACAATTTCTACAAACTGACATTGAAAGTAAAAAATAAGTTCAAGTTTAAACAAGTAATTAATTATGAATCTCTTTCTTTAACAAATAATATTTTAGATTGGCTATATTATAAGCTTTATGATTGAATCTAAACCCTTGAATAACTTAACAATAAAAGAAAGTTTAGAAGTATTAAAAGAAGGAAAATTAATTAATTATTTAATAATATAGTTGAGGTATTCTTATGAATCACTTTTTGTTCGAGTAATTTTGAACACTACAGGATTATTCGGATCTGGACAACAAAGCATTGTGGTATCCTTATCTTCGGACCAAGGAAAAGAACCATCAAATCTTAATGTGGTGATAGACGGAAAAATCGAATTATACGCAGACTGGCAAAGTTTACCGACATCATCGGGATATTTGAATGTATCACCAACTTTATGCCCCATAGGGCATTCTCCCCTTTCGAGGATTTTAACAATCTCTAAAGAAATTTCATTCATTATGTTTTCACCTTATTTTGATTTATAATATAATCTTTTCATAAATTAAACTATTTCTTAAGTTAAGGACCAATATATATTTGTCAAACTAAATGATTAGAATTAGAAGGAAAATTAGGAAAATTATAAGCACAATAAATTCACAACAGAAAATTGATGTCAAATTACATATGCTTTTTTGTGAACGAGCTCTAGCTTCCTGTTTTAAAAGAATTTTACTTTTTACCAACGTTATTAATGCTTCCTGGTTAACTATCCATCCAAATTTATGAAGTGCTTTTTCATTAAATAAAGGTTCACTTAAGAATTCAACAAGTCTGTCATTATTTAATGAGGAAGGGTGTATTTGGATAAGGTAATCCTCCATCACATCATAGTTTACATATGGCCCCATCTTTCTCAAAGAATATAATTGATTGATTGGAAAAATGTATCCATAACAGGGCAATTCCTGTTGTATTGAGAGTTTAATAATTGTATCTTGAAGATTTACCATTTTTAACCTTAATTTGAGCCTTCCTTGAGCAATAATTCTATAATTTGTAATAAAAATATTTGCTCTAGATACAGATAATACAGGCTGAATGATATTTAGGTGTATATCGCCATTAAAACTATAGAGAATTTCTTCTTCAGGATATAAGCAAAATTTCTCGAGAATGAATTTATCCATGTTCTTTCTCTTCTGATATCCATAAAGTTTATCAACTCTATCTCTTATAACGTTGTATAAATTTTTCATGAAATATGTAGGGTTTAATTTAAAAATTTCTCCAACAATATCGAAGAATTCCAAATCAGAGAGATATCGCCATTCATCTTTAGAGTCAAATTCAATTCCATCTTTATAGATGCGTAGGTCAAATAAATATGATATAATTTTGTTTATTATAGGTTTTTCTTTTTGAAGTTCTTCTCGAATATTACCCATTATAAAATTACCATCACTCATTTTCATCCTTATCTTATTTTTTTTCCTTATGAA
>JAEOTW010000217.1 GCA_016839655.1 Promethearchaeota archaeon
AAGGTAAATAAAAACAGAGTAAAAGAAATCTTTTCTAATGTTAGAAAAGATAGCAGGATAGTTTTGCTAAGCTATGAAACTAGTGAAGTTTTTGATTGCTATGGCATTTTATCTCCAAAATCACGTTTAGCCCAAACTCCTAAACAAGCAATGGAACTACAATCTGAAATTGGTAAATCTGTTATGAAAATAGTTAGCCCTAATATAATACATAAGACTGATGTTGGAGGCATTATATTAAATATTGAAACAGAGCAAGATGCTTTTGAAGCATACATACAAATTGTCAGTAATGCGAAAAAATTTGGTCCTCAAAATGCTAAGATATATGGTGTAGAAGTGCAACAAATGATAGATTTTAAATCTGAAGCAAAAGTGAATGAAATAATAATAGGGATGTCAAGAGATCCTCAATTTGGACCATTAATAATGTTCGGAACGGGAGGAATTTATGCTAATTTTATCAAAGATGTTGCATTTGCTTTATCCTATAGATTTACAAAAGAAGATGCTAAAAAATTAGTAAATCGCACAAATCTAAGCAGTCTTCTTGAAGGTGTTAGGGGTGAGGCTCGATCTGATATTGAGGCAGTAATAGACGTCTTATTGAGGCTTTCACAGTTAGTTAATGATTTTCCTGATATTGTAGAGTTAGATATAAATCCCCTTTTAGCATTTCTAAAAGGTTATAGTGCGGTAGATATTAAAATTACTATTAAAAGAGAATAAAAAAGAGTGAGAAAAATGTTAAAAGTACTTTATTTAAGTTCATTGGAAGAAAGTGTAGGAAAAAGCTTTCTATCAATAGGTTTTATTCAAAAATTAAAAAAGGAAGGTAAAAAATTTGCTTATTTCAAACCAATAGGTATTCCCAAAAGTGCGTTCACAAATAAAGCAGACCCTGATGTTGGTTTCATATTAAATACAGTTTATCAAACAGAACTTCCTTATGACTTTATTTCTCCAGTATCAATCCCAGATGCATATTATGTTGATCTAATTGATGCTCCTAGAAAAGAAGAATCCTTACAAAAGATTAAAGATGCTTATGAGAAAATTACTGAAGATATGGATTATATAATAATTGAGGGTAACCCTAGTATTAGAAAATTCATCAGGATTGGATTAGATGATGTTACTATAGCCCAAATGCTTGGAATTAATGACTTAATATATGTATGCAAAACATCATCTGATCGAGTAATAGATAACTTATTCTTTACAAGGAAGTATTTTGAATACCGAGACATCAACATTAAAGGAATAATTTTCAATAAAATTGATTTTGAGTATGTAGCAAGAATTAAAGAACTCACTGAAGACCATATAAATAAATATGATATCCCTGTTTTAGGAATAATCGAAAAAAGCCTTGAATTATTCTCTCCTCGAGTAAATGAAATAAAAGAACAAATTGGCGGAGAATTAATAAATGAACAAGCCTCATCCGGATTAGGTAATTTAGTTGAGACTTTTTTAATAGGCGCGATGAATGCCCAAGCTGCTTTAAAATATTTACGTCAAGTTAAAAGAGCTGCTTTTATTACGGGAGGAGATAGAACGGATATGGCAATGGCAGCTTTAGAACAGGATGTATCTGCACTAATTTTAACAGGTTTTATTCAACCTGATATGAGTGTTATCACTTTAGCGAATAAAAAAGAAATTCCAATAATTTTGAGTCCTTCCGATACATATACTACTATGAGAAATTTAGAACGGTTGAAACCCGGCATTCAAAAAGACGAGATGGAAAAAGTGTTAGAACTCATTGAAAAAGAAATTAATTGGGATCTAATATTATAATCTCATTATTCTTTTAATTCAATTTTTTCTTATTTTGAAGCTGGAGAAAAAAAAAAGAATTTGAAATTATATATATACTCAATTTAGATTTAGGCAAATAATGACATAAAAAATCCTAATAAGCCAAAAAGTACTAGAATCGGCCAAAGTAACCATATAATTAAGGTAATGATTCCTAGTATTAATCCCGCAACACCTAAACCTTTTGAATCATCTTTAGCAATTCCAATTCCGCCGAAAACAATCGCTAAAATACTAATTAATAAAGCACTGAAATAAAAGAAAAATGTTAAAAACCAGACGCCTACTAGCCCAATAATTCCAAAAAGCAAACCAATTAAACCAAAAACTTTTCCCATATTCTTTACCATAAATTTGTTTTTATTGATCTAACACTTAAAAAGTGTATAATTCTCTAGAGGAAAGATCTCATATTTAAGTCTATTTTTTTTCCTGTAACCTTCCTATTTTGATCGAATTTTATATTCCGATAAAATTATGTAAGTCTATATAAAATTTAATAGTTTTCAAGCTATTTTAATTTAAAAGTGTAATTAAAATCATAAAATGATTCATTTCTTAATTAATAAAGATCTTTAAAATCAATTTTAAAATTTTTATCAAATATAATCAAAATTTAATTAGTGAATTTAATTTGGTTTATAATATTTTTTTAATTAAAATACAAATTTTTAATAAATAATACTGTTTTGAACAAAAAATGATAATTGGAATTCCAAAGGAAATAAAACTGGGAGAGGGTCGAGTCAGTCTTTCTCCTTACAACGTTGAAGAACTTATTTATTTAGGATATAATGTGATCATTGAACAGAATGCGGGAATAAATGCAGGATTTGATAATGACCAATATTTAAGGGCAGGAGCAAAAATTTATGAAAGTAAAAAAAAGGTTTATGAAGATTCAGATGTACTTGTTAAAGTTAAAGAACCCATTTTGGAAGAATTAAAGTATTTTAATCCTGGCCCATTATTATTTTCTTTCTTACATTTATCTGCAGCTAAAGAAGTAACAGATGTATTTATTAAAGGAAAATCTACTACTATAGCTTTTGAATCTGTAGAATTAGATAATGGGCAATTACCTATCTTAATTCCAATGTCTGAAATTGCGGGAAGATTTGCTTTAATTAAAGGTGCTAATTTACTTACTTTTCATAATAAAGGTAAAGGAGTTTTATTGGGGGGTGCATCTGGAGTATATCGAGGTAATGTGATAGTGTTAGGAGGAGGCACTGCAGGTTTAGCCGCTGCATTAGCTGGGTATGGGTTGGGAGCTCATGTAACTATTCTAGAGAGAAATTTAGCTCGTATCCGATATCTAAATGAAATGTTACCTAAAGGAATTAATATTATTATGTCAAATATAAGAAATTTAAGAAAGAGCGTTAAAAAAGCAGATCTATTAATAGGTACTGTATTAATACCAAATGCAAAAGCCCCCAGAATAGTGTCAAGAGAAATGGTTAAATCTATGAAACCGGGTTCCGTTATTGTGGATGTTTCAATTGATCAAGGAGGTTGCATTGAATCCAGTAGACCTACGAGTCATGAAGAACCAACTTATATTGATGAAGGTATAATTCATTACTGTGTTACAAATATGCCCGGTGCTTATCCAAGAACATCAACAGAAGCTCTTTCTGAAAGTGTATTTCCATATCTACTAAATTTAATATCGGATGATGATCTTGTAGAAGTTCTTAAAAAATATCCTCCATTAAAAAGAGGTGTCAATATTTTTAAAGGAAATATTACAATAAACGAAATTGCAGAAACTTTTAATTATCCATATAAATCTATTGATGAACTGTTATAATTTAATTTTCTGTTTATGAATATATTATTATTATTTTATCTTTTTCCTCGGTTAGATTTAAAAGAGTTTAAAAAGTGGAAAGATGATAAAGAATTTACCATCGATCTTCTTAAAACTACTGGAATATGTGGCGTCTATGGTTCTGGATTTGGTAATTATGGAGATGGCCACATTAGGTTTACATTTTTACAGAATAAAGAGATATTAGAAACAGTTTTCAATTTACTGCAAAAATTTTTAACTATGAATTAATATTTCTTTTATAAAGTTAGGGTCTATTAAAAGAGGAATATTTATGTCAAGCTCAAAACAACTTAAAAGTGAAAGAAAAGGAATTTATTTTGATATTATTTGTGGCATTACATCGTCAGTTATAGCATTAACAGGGATCACCATGGCTGTAATTTTCAATCGAGTCGCAAGTATAGGTTGGTTTACAATTAGTGTAACTTTCTGGGGAGGCTATTTAGCGTTTTCCTTTTTTCTAATTGGTTTAGGTATTTATACATGGCGTAAAGAGAAAAATTTTGATAAATATCAACCAAGAAGTGATTTAAAAGCGCCTATGGTATAGATTTTTAATTTATCTGGTGCCTTTTTTCCTAATCAAGTCTCATAAATTGTGTCAATGTTAGGTAGGAAATTGAAAATTGTTTAAGAAAATTTAAAAAGAAATTTGATTTATTAAAAATTCGTTTCTTATTTATCTGGTGCCTTTCTTCCTAACCATTTTTCATAGAATGAATCAATGTCAGGGAGAAAGTTGAAAATTGTTGGATAACCTGGGGGTACTGCTTCAACATCCAATAATGTAAAACACCCTGGACAAAAATATTCCCTAAGTTCTTGCCATTCAGGATCACTTCCCATATCCTTAAGATACAGTTCTTCTATTGATTCAAACGTATCTCTTACTCTAATTCTGGATTTTATTTTCCAATTCTCTTTGTAATCTCCAAATTCATAGCCACAATCACATTTAACTATCCTTTGATTTTCCTTTAATACAATATATAAATGCTCATGGAGAGGTAAAATGATTTTCTCAGGCCATTTAACACGTTCTTGTAAAATTCCTAGTAATTTTTCAAACCGATCAGCATCTTTTGTTCCACTTATTATTGATTTCAATTCATCCCAGGATAATTTTCCTTCAATCATCCTTTCTAATGTCCTTTTATCATATTTAACCATCTATTCCACCTCTACTTTGAAATCTTCTGGAAGATTCCAAAAATCTTTAAAATTTTTAGCCCATTTATCTGATAATTCAAGACTCTCCTTATACATTCTTTTAACAGGTTTACTTAATTGATTATTAGTAATTTTTTCTCGTTCCTCTTGCCAGAATTCTTCAAAAGATTTTGATTTTTCTTTTCTTTCATTTATTATTTTCGTACGAAGTTGCTGTGTAGCTTTATCATCTACTTCCCATTCATCTTTCTCATCATCATATCTCGCAACCACACCATAAATGTTATTGACTTTATCGTCGGTGTAAATTCCATCATTAAGATCTTGTTCAACCGACTTTACATCTCTTTCAAGTGGATCTCCATAACCGGGACCTCCACTCATACACCAATGAAACATATCATAATTATCTAAAGAAATAGGATACATCTGGGCATAAGGTCTTCTTATAATTTCGCCCTTGATTAATCGTTCGAATTCACCTTTTGCAGGATCTGGATCCCAAAGAGGATAATCTTGCTTATTTGCAAAGATCTCTTTTAGGTTAGTATTTTTGGCTATAAGACGATAAGCTGTAGGTTGGGGATAACCTCCATGCATTCCTCCTGCTCCACTAAACACTAAACCCTCAGCAATTCCAAAAAATTCAACATCTTTTGAATTAGCTACAAGTGCAATTCCTCCATAGTTTGATCCCCCTCGATATTTTCCATGTCCAGCATTATTAGGTTTAACTTTTCGAGCCAAATAAGGAACACCTCCTTGGAATAATTCCCATGTTTCGACATCTCCTAAGTCTGATTCTGGATTCCACATAGCATATCCCCAATTCAGTCCATCCCTAACAGCACTAGCTCCTAAGCCTTGGCCACTTATTTCAAATGTAGATAACATCCATAATTGACCCTCTAAAGGTCCAGAATTGTAACTACCACCTCCTTGAATGGCATCTCGAGTAAGACCATACCCAGTAAAGACCTCCTCTCTATAACCACGTGAAAACAATCCATAAGAAAGACATTTCATCATACATGAATATGCAGGGATTAAATTTGCCCAAGGATTTTGATAAGATAGATAAGGATCACCTGGATTAGCCCATGAACCTTTTGGGAAATAATTACTTACAGCAAAATATGCACCGTCATTAACTTTATCGCCATAAATTAAGATTTGGGTCAACAAAACCCATGTAGCTCCTGATAACGCCCCTACACCACAATTTACTGAATTAGCGCCACATGCACTAGCTCCATCAAATGAAAGATTTAGTTTTCCGTCAACGTTGGCAATAATTTCTAAAGGTTGGTTATAAATTTTATTTACTTTTGCTTTTGGTTGCCATGCTTCCCATTCACCAACTTGATCAATAAAAGAAACGGCTCTATATCTTCCAGGTATTAATCGTTCTTTTACTCTTTCTTTAAATATTCTAGTTCCTTCTTCAATGGCTTCGCGAATAAATTGTTTGTAATAATCTATTCCTTCTATCTTTATAAAATCTAATACAGCATCACGAATCATTAGATCTCCCGCTAATCTACATTTTTCATCAAGCTCCCAATACATTGGTGATCTGACAGATCTTTTCGCAGTTATCATATGATCTTTCCAAATTTTATCATTTGATCCTATTTTTTTGCATGTATAATAGACTCCATCATCAAAGCGTTGAACCGATGACATTAAAACATGTCCAGGAGTGATCCCCCCAATATCAATTTCGTGAGTAACTCCTCCTGCCCAACCAATTAATTCATTTTCCCAAAAAATTGGGATAATTGTTTGAACATCTGTAGTATGGACATTTCCACAATCTGGATCATTATTAAGAAAAATATCACCAGGATTTATCCCAGGATCCTCTTCATATTTCTCTCTTATCATAAATTTAATTGCCTCGCTCATAGTATGAACATGAACAAGAATTCCTGTAGATACAACAATTGAATCTCCTTCTGGAGTATATAAAGCAAAACATAATTCACCAATTTCTCTGACTATTGGTGAAGCTGCAACATGTAAAGCAGTTTCTCTAGCTGATACTAAAGCGCCCCTTAAACTGGCATATGCTCGTTCATATCTAAATGGATCTTTTTCTTTTAAGTTGAGTGATTTTGTTCCATAATAATGTTTTGTTTCATTAAATAAAGCCTCACTTTCAACAAGCATTTCATCAATTTTTTTTCCTTTCCATCCAATATTCTTTTCTGTCATTCTCTACACCTCCAAATGAAAAATTCTATGCTTGTCTAATTTAACTTGAGCTCCAGGTGGTACAACAAATGTTGTTGCAGGTGCTTCTATTACAGCAGGACCTTTTAAAATATTCCCTGCATTGATTAAATTCATCTCCCATATCTGTGCTTCATACCATTTATTATCCCAATAAATATCTCTATTGCCTTTAGAAGCATTACCATTTGGTTTTTCCCCAGATAACTCATTTACGGGTAATTTTGGTTTTGGAACGGGTACGATTCCAGTTCCAATTGCTTTGGTAATATGATATCCAAGTTCTGGACTTTTTGTACCTCTACGGAATATTTGTTCGAAAAGATTATCATAATTGCGTGCAATTTCTTCTAATTCAGGTGAATCATATCTTTGGAGCTCAGCGGAATAATCTAAAGTTAATTCTTCTACTGGAGATTGGACTTCTAGATCATCTAGCATACCAAAGTATTGTAAACGCAAAGAAGGTTTAAAAATCATTTCACTAGGATCTCTTCCCTCAGCCTCAAATTCTTTTCTAATATTGTTTTTTAATTCTTTCCATGTAGAACTTAGAATAGATGATACAAAAGCAATCATACTACCATCTGGAGGAATAACCATATCAACTGATTTTTCATGTCTGTAGGAATGATCTGCACAAGCACATCCAAAAGCAGAGAATGCGGGAGCCCATTCTGGTACTAAAATCTTCTGGAAATTTAAGCCTCTTGAATAACCAGCTACATGTAGAGGGCCCCCACCACCAAATGAAATCAAGGTATAGTTTTCAGGTCTAAATCCAAGGCCTTGAATCATACCATTAAGATGATTTTTCATGTTAATCTCGATTAGATCTAAAGATCCTCGCGCAGTTTTATAGGTATCTGCTTTTAAAGGTTCAGCTAATTGTTCTTCAATATATTTATAAGCCCTCTCTTTATTTAATGCAACTTTACCACCGAGAAAGTAATCTGGGTTAAGATAACCTAAAATTAAACTACAATCTGTCATTGTAACAGTTTCGACTCCAGATTCTTCATTACAGACTCCAATTTTGTATCCTGCGCTTTCAGGTCCAAATTCTAATCGCCCTGAAATATTGTTATATCTAACATACATTCCTGTTCCGGCTCCAATACTATCTAAGCCAATCATAGGAATATTTAGAATAAAACGGCCTAATGAACTTTCCCACTTTGTAGGCACATACCGTTCCATTACTAATCCAACATCAAAACTTGTACCACCTACATCAGAAGATACTAAATTTTTTATTCCATATTCTTTAGCAATAAATTGAGTTCCAATCATACCACCGATTGGACCTGAAACCATGGTAGGTATGAGAGTTTTGTGATATGGGGATATTGTTCCACCATATGTTGTTAAAATTCTTAAAGGTGCAGGAACACCTTTCTGTTTCATTGTTTGAGCGATTTTTATCAATTGTTTTCTTGAAGGCTCCGCAGCATATTGTTCTATTATAAGAGCATTCAACCTTGGCGTTTCTCCTCTTACAGGGTTATGTTCACATGATAAAATAATAGGAATTTCTTTACCTTTTTCTTTCATAATTCTTTCTGCAATCATTCTTACTTGTAATTCATGGCTAGAATTCATGTATGAACAAAGCAAGCAAACACAAATGCTATCAACATCCATATTTAGTAATTCTTCAACGACTTTCTCAACATCTTTTTTATATAGGGGTATTAGTTCATCACCCCAAAAGTTTATTCTTCCCCGTACACCCTTAATCTGCCTTCTGGGGATTAAAGGTTCTGGATGCTCATGTTCTCTAGCATGTAAACGCCCAGCATAATCAAGATAAATCCAACATTGTAGAGCTCTTCCCAATCTATGTAAATCTTCAAACCCAGCATTTACAATAACGCCAATGTTACTATTACCTTG
>JAEOTW010000218.1 GCA_016839655.1 Promethearchaeota archaeon
CTTGCGTATCGACGTTTAGCCAGGAAGTTACATCCAGACCTAAACAAGACTGATCCAAAGGCAAAGGAGAAATTTATTGAACTCCAAGAGGCCTATGAAGTCTTAAGTGATGAGCAGAAAAGGCAAAATTATGATAGATTTGGATTTAGCGGAGTACACGTTGATATGAGTGATATCTTTAGTGGTGGTATTCCAGGGATTGATGAACTTCTTAGAAGTATTTTTGGTGGTTTCGGGTCTTTTGGAGGATTTGATGATTTTGGATTTGGAGGTTTTGGATCACGATCAAGAAGAAGAACTGCTACCCCACGTAGAGAAGTTGGACAAGATTTAGAAGATTACATTGAAATTACATTTGAGGAAGCGATGTTTGGGGTAAAGAGGGATATCCCCATAGAAAGATATACACCTTGTGATGATTGTGAGGGAACAGGAGCAGAAGATCCTAGTAGTGTAAAAACTTGTCCAGATTGTCAAGGAACGGGGCGAATAAGAAAAATGTCACAATCTGGTTTTGGTACTATTATCCGTGAAACAGGTTGTGATAGATGCAATGGAAGTGGAAGGGTAATTGAGAAAAAATGTAAAACTTGTGGTGGTAGAAAGGTAGTACCTGAAGAAAAAACAATCCATGTGAGTATTCCTCCGGGAGTTGAAGATGGAATTCATTTAAAAGTTCAAGGTGCTGGACATGTACCATCTGTTAATGCTATTCCAGGAGACCTCTATTTAGGAATCAGAATAAAGGATAATGAAAAATTTATTCGACGTGGTAACGATCTTTATACTCCTGTAGATATCGATATTGTCACTGCGACAATTGGAGGCAAAATTAATATTCCAACATTAGATTATAAAGAGGAAAAATTAACTGAAAAAGAACTAACAATTCCTCCTGGAACTCAACAAAGAACGGAATTTCGAATAAAAAATCGAGGAGTTTCATATTTACGTGGGAAAGGGAGAGGAGATCAATATGTAATAGTCAATATTGAAATCCCAAAAAAAGTTTCTGATAAACAAAAAGAACTACTAATAAAATTTAGAGAATTAGATAATTAGAATTCTAATTTAATAGAATAAAAGAATAAAATTTTATTGAGAATAATCGATTTTTACAAGTGAGAATTAAGCCAATTTATTACATCCTTAAAAATTTCTTCTCGATTGATTTCATTGAATAATTCATGTCGAGTGTCCTCGTAGAATTTATAAGTAACATCTTTCATTCCGTTCTTTTTATAACGATCGACCATACTCTTTACATATTTAGTTTTATTTCCTATAGGACATAAAGCACCCGAGATAAAATAAACAGGCAGGTCTTTTGGTACTTTTTCTTCATTTTTTGAATCATACATTTTTTCAAATCCATAAAGAAATTCAAGCCATAGCCTTGCTGGCGGAATAAAGCCACACCAGGCATCGTTTATGTATTTCTGAACCTCAACTTTATCTCTACTAAGCCATTCGAAACCAGTAGCACCCTCATCGTTATCCCAATCACGATTATTGGTTTTAAAATTCATATCATACATTTTCTGACTTGGTTCAGTTGGACCAAGTTTCTTCATTTCACTTTTAAGTAGAATTTTCCCTGCTTTAATCACCATCCCTCTTACTTTCCCATTTGTGCCGCTTAAAATACATCCTTTAATTTCATCCCCCCATTCTTGGATATAATCTTGGGCAAGCATAGCACCCCAAGAATGTCCTAACATGAATAACGGTAGATTAGGGTTTTCTTTCTTTATAATGTTTGATAACTCGTGAACATCATTTACAACACCTCGCCATCCACTTTCACCAAGAACTCCTGCATGTCCTTTTAAAGTAGCCTCCGTTAAATCACCAGCAGTTAATCCATGCCCGGGATGATCATTAGCATAGCACATATATCCTTCTTTACATAATACTTCTGCTACTCTAGTATATCTCTTAGCATGTTCAGCTAATCCATGAAGTATCTGTACTACTGCTTTAGGTTCTGTTTCTGGTTCCCATTTATATACGAAAATATCGATCCCATCTTTATCTTTAAACGTAAATGTTGAGCTTTTCATAGTTTTATTCCTATTTTTAATTTTTTAAAATATAGATAATAAATTATTTTATAATTTCTTCTAAAATGCTAAATTAAATAAAACTTTCATTTAACAGATTTATGAAAAAAAAAATTCTTATCACTGGGCCACCTAAGTGCGGTAAGAGCACACTCATTTCCAAATTGATTAATTATTATACTTATGAGAAGGATTATATTATCTATGGTTTTTTAACTCCTGAGGTTAGAGAAGGAGGGAAAAGAATTGGATTTGATATAGTTGATATTATTTCTGGAGATATTTCCCAATTAGCAAGAGTAGGATCTTATAAAACTAAAAAACAAGTTGGCAAGTATAGTGTGTTTGTTGAAAATCTTGATGAATTCATCGAAAATAAGCTATATTTAGAAAGCAAGATTGTTGATTTAATTATTATTGATGAAATTGGTAAAATGGAGCTTTTTTCTGTAAAATTTCAAAATTTTATAAAAATGATATTTACTTCTAAGTTCCCTGTCTTAGCAACACTAGGTTTGAACTTAAAACATCCCCTTAAGAATTATCTTATAAATCTTCCTTATTTGGAAGTTTTAACTCTAAATCGTAATAATCCTCAGAGTATATTTAAAAGGGTGACATCGATAATCACCTAACTTTAAAAATGAAACTGTAACTTATTTTCTTTTCCCAAAAATTTAAATTTTGATTTTTGTTATATCTATAAATAAGATTCACAGATTGATTTATAAAGGTACTCGAGCTTAGCTTACAAAATGGTGATTTAATTGAAGTGGAAATGTGACAAATGCGGTCATGAATTTGAATTAGATGATTTTCCAGCAGACGATTTTAAATGCCCTGAGTGTGAAGATACAGACTGTACTTTCACTTTAGTAGAGTAATCAATCTTTTTTAAAAGTTCCAACCCTTTTTTCATACAAACTATCTTTAAAATTCTCTAAAGATATTAATAAAGTGATTTCTATTAGATATATTAATCTAATTCGATAGTGGGTTAATGCTTTGATATTTAGTCCGTCTGGAGTACCTATTTTACTAATATGTGAAAATTTATAAGTTTGAAATTAGGCTAATTTAGTATGGGATTTAACGAAAAATATAATCGGGGGATAGTATTACTAATTTTGCTTCTTTCGGTTATTACTGGAACTATATTTATACAAAAAGATACTGACACATCTGAATTTGATGAAAATTCCCTTTCTACTAGTGCTCCAGAGGATTCATATGAACCTAATAATGATCCTCTTTCTGCTTATGATCTCACTATGTATGAGCTTACATGGTTGAGTATGATACACGGTCCTGCTGCTCAATGGGACGAGGATTGGTATAAAATCATAGTAAGCCCTGGGGAAGAAAGATTGATAGTAAAACTCATGTTTCATCATTTAGAAGGAGATATTGATCTTGCTATATATAATAGTTCAATTGATTGGATTGCTTCTAGTACATTTACAGAGGATGGTGAATTTATTGATATTATTGTACCAAGTGGACAATACTACATTTTAGTTTATTATGGTAATATGGGGAATCAATATGATCTTTTATGGGATGATATGGATCCCTACCAAATAGATGATATTTATGAAGAAAATGATGGGTCAGGGTCTCCACATATCATTTCTGGATTTGAAGGTATGTGGTTAAGCGAAATAGGTGGTCTTGGTGTTCAAGGAGATGATGATTGGTTTGAATTTTATATAAATTCAGGATTTGAACGATTAGTTATCGATTGTATTTTTTCAAACAATTTGGGAAACATAGATTTGGATATTTATAATAGTAGTCTTGTTAGAATAACAGAGAGTTGGACTATTAGCAATAACGAGTTTATAGATTTTGAGCTACCCTCAAGTGGTGTTTATTATATCAGGCTCCATTATGGGAATGGGAATAATACATATGATCTTAGATGGATGACATTCGTTCCAGGAGACGATCTCTTTGAGAATAATGATGATTATTGGGAAGCAAGGTGGATTGATCCAAATTATTATTCCAATTTAATGATTGTTGATGGAGATGATGATTGGTTTCAGCTTTATTTAAACCATGGTGACACGATTGAAGTTTATATTTACTTTAGCAACATAGTAGGGAATTTAAATTTGGAAATTTATAATCCTTTCGATAATACCACCTACCAAATAAGCTCTCATTCACCCACCACAGATTCTGAATACATTTATTATACAGCAGATTCGTCTGGAGATTGGCGAATCCGAATATATCATGAAGATGCAAATTCTACAGTGTCTTATGATTTAGATATTTGGCTTTATTCTGGGGATGACTGGGCAGAAGAAAACGATAATTTTTCGAGTGCTAGGTGGATCGATCCGGGATATTATGGCGGTCTAATAATGCTAGGTTATGATGACGATTGGTTTATGACATATTTAGAATCAGGTGATATTGTTAATATCCTTATTAAATTTGACCATAATATTGGAGATTTGAATTTAGAATTGTTTCATCCAGATGGGAGTTATATTACTGGTTCTTACGATAGTACTCCTTCTTTTCATGAAGAATTTATCTCATTTAGTGTGCATGATCCAGGTGAATGGCGATTTCTAATCTATAGAACATCGGGTTTTGCTGATTTATACTACGATTTAGAAATATGGGTTGAAAAAAGATATGAAAGAGATGATCCTTATGAATGGAATAATGAACCTTGGGATGCTTATAACCTTATAGGAGATGAGCAAATATGGTTGTCAGATATTCATGGTTTAGCAGTTTCCGGAGATAATGATTGGTACAAGATATTCATCACTCCAGGTTTTCTTCATTTAATAGTGGATCTTAAATTCAACAATTCTCTTGGAAATTTAGATATAGAGGTACTAGCTCGAGACTCCATCTTTAATAATATTAATTATTCGACAACAAGTGTTGATGATATTGATATCAACTGTCCGGTTCCTCATCCTGGGGTTTATTATATTCATATTTTTGGAGATCTTATGGGAAATAAATATGATTTAGCTTGGGATGACCTGCGTACTGATTTTAGAGCGGAGGACAACTTTGAAGATAATGATGATGCTTCAAGTGCTTATGATTTAACACACGAAATTCAATTTCAAGATCAATATGGTATTGAAGGTAGATCTCTGTGGCAAATCGATAATAATTGTGGTATACAAAGTGATAATGATTGGTTTAAATTTCATCTTGAACCTGGATTTGAATTCTTAGAATTAGTAGTTCATGTGTATTATGAGTATTCTGAGGGTGTAATAGGTATTTCATTATATGATTCAAGTCTTAATAAACTCGCAGGCAATTTTACGATGGAAGACGATGAATATTTAAAATTCGTACTTCCCTCTAATGGAACATATTATCTTAGGTTTTATGGTGAGAATATTGGGAGTCCTTATGACTTCAGATGGCGTCTTCAGGAAGAGGAAACGAGTATGATACCTGGTTATGATGTATTTATTTTACTGGGCGGAATACTAGGTATATCTATAGTAGTGATGACTAAGGTGAAAAGAAGTAAAGAGAATGATTAATAGTTTTTTTCTATTTTTTTTTTAAATTCAAATTCTTAATTAAAATTAATATAATTTTTACATGCTCAATTTTATATATTATTCACCAAATTAATTCAATTTTAAATGTTATGAATAATTTTGACATTTAGACCAATAAAGAAGGAATAATTTTTGTGAAACAATGATGGATTGCAATCAAGAAGAATTAGAAAAAATATGCTCATGTTCATATGATTGTCATAGAAGAGGAAAATGCTGTGAATGCATACAATATCATCTTTCTATGAACCAATTACCTGGATGCGTTTTTGCAAAGATATCTAAAGATGCTGAAAGGACTTATAATAGAGATTTTGCATATTTCGCTAAACTAGTATTAAAACAATAAATAATTATTATTAATTAAATGGATGGACAAATGACTGAATTTAATAAAATTTTTAATGAGAAAGCAATTGATTATATACAGTTTCAGTTCACAACGGTTTTAGGTGAATTTAAAGCAGTAGAGTTTCCGGTTAAAATTTGGGACGACTTAAAAAATGGAACCGGGATTGATGGCTCAAGTTTAGGATTTCTCTCAACTGAACAGAGTGATATGCGAATAGTTCCAGATTTGAACACTTTTAATATCTTTCCTTGGAATCCACGAGTAGGACGTTTTATATGTGATCTTACTGATAATAAAGGTATTTCATATCCATCGTGTCCTCGTGGATTATTGAAAGAAATAATTTCTAAAGCCAATTCATTAGGATATGAATACAGAATAAGACCTGAATTGGAGTGGTATTTCATAACAAAAAATTTGAAGCCTGGAGATAAAGGGACATACATGGATTTGTTACCGAAAGATATATTCCAAGATTTACGCCGCCAGATGACCGATGATATGATGAACATGGATATTGACGTTAAAACTATACACCATGAGGTAGGGTTAGGTCAACAAGAAGTTGAATTCGTAGCAAACAATGCATTGCAACAAGCTGATAACGTGCAGACTGCAAAATTAATAACAAAAGTAAGAGCTTTTTACAAAGATCTAATCAGTACTTATATGCCGAAACCTTTCGAGAATTTAGCAGGAAACGGCTTACATATTCATCAATATCTTACTAAAAATGGAGAAAATATTTTTTCAGATAAGGAAAAAGGGATAAGTGATACTCTTAGATATTTTATAGGAGGTATTCAAAAACACATAGGCGCAATTTCAGCAGTTTTAAATCCAACAACAAATTCATATAAACGTTTAACACCTCACCATGAAGCCCCAGTATATGTATCTTGGGGTGTGGGGAATAGAACCGCATTATTACGTGTTCCTGGCTATGAAAATTCAGCGCGGATTGAATATCGAGCAGGTGACGCTATGATGAATATATATCTAGGAAGTACTGTGTTATTAGCTGCGGGTCTAGATGGAGTAAAAAAGAAAATAGAACCAAACCAGCCCACCACCAAAAATGTTGATCTATTAAATGATGAGGAACGGAAACATCTAGGGATAAGCAAACTCCCAGTAAGTCTGGAAGATTCTTTAGAAGCCTTTGAGAAAAGTAGTTTTATGAAAAAAACTATGGGAAAAGAACTAATGAAGATTTATCTGGATTTAAAATACAGTGAATTACAAGAGTTTGAACTAGCGAAATCGAATAAAAAGGAAAAAGAATGGGAGTTTAACAAATACCTTTATTGGTAAATTGAAATTTAGAAGGAATTATCTAATTGATTATTTAAATAACTTTTTCTGGGAGAATTTTTTTATACCCTAATTCTCTATAATGTAATAATAGTCCAATTTAAAAAAAAAAATATATGTCTTTAATTAAAAATATGGAGGGATATAAATTTCAGATATTTTTATGATTATTGGTATACTGATAGGCGTATTCTTCGTGATTCTTACTATTTTTCTTCTTACAGGCCTTAAGACAGCAACTGAATACAACCGTCTGATCATTTTTCGATTTGGCAGATATAAAAGAACCATTGGTCCTGGGATTATATATGTATTCCCACTTATAGAGAAATCAATGTTGATCGATATAAGAATTAAAACCTTGGATATTGCTAAGCAAGACATCATATCTAAGGATAATATTCCTGTAACAGTTGATACAAGCGTATTTTACAAAGTTGTGAATCCTCAATATGCTACAACTAAGATTGAAAATTATATGAGAGCTGTGTTTAATTATACACAAGGAGCTTTAAGAGATGTCATTGGAGGTATGGAATTAGATGAAGTTTTAACCCAAAGAGAAAGGATTTCTCAAGAAATACGTAACGTAGTTGATGAGGAGACAAGAGAATGGGGCATTGAAATTACCCAAATTAAGATCCAACAGATTGAATTACCAGAAAATATGAAGAGAGCAATGGCTGTACAAGCAGAAAAAGAGCGTGAGAAGCGTGCTACGATTATTGCTTCCGAAGGAGAATATGAAGCTGCAAAAAATATTGCGAAAGCTGCAGAACTATTATCTCAAAGTCCAGCGGCGATCCAGTTAAGATCTTTACAAACAATTCAAGATATTTCTCATGAACCATCTCAAAAAATAGTAATTTTCATGCCTTCTGATATCGGAAATATACTTAAAAAACTGTAAAATATATGGAAAACTATCAAAATAAGCGACAAAAAAATATAATTACAATTTTTTTTTCTTTATTTTTTCATAATCAAAATGTTAAAGGTTAGAAAAGTGGGAATAACAGCAAAAAATTTAATGACTGGGTTTATAAAAGAGTCACAAACTAGCCCGAGATATGAAATTTACGCTGATGTCGCAAGAAAAGAGAATTTTGTTTTAATTTCTAAAACTTTTAAAGAGTTAGCTATTCAAAAAAAAGAACGCGCAATTTCTCTTTATAAAC
>JAEOTW010000219.1 GCA_016839655.1 Promethearchaeota archaeon
AAATAGAGTTTATCATACTCCAAAGGCATATGATAAGCTTGTACATCGATAATATATCCTTGAAGTTTTTCATATAACAGATATCTCGCAGCAGTATTTGTTTCAGCAGCGGTTATTTCTAAAAGGTTTTGTAGATAAGGATCGGTGATTTGAGCAAAGTTAGAATCGGAGTTAAGATTGACTAATGGATCAATCATATTGAAGGTCTCAAAATAGTCAGGACCCCAACCAACATAATAGACATGAAGTCTGGTTGGTTGATGTTGTCCAATATGGATAAATTGATCCCAAGTTAAATCTTGGGGTTCAATACCAATTCCGATGAGGTCCATGTCTTCTGTGAACCGTTGGATAAGCAGTGTCATGAAATGGCTTGCTGATCGATGGCGGAAATTTAATTTACCATCGGTAAAGTTTCCAGCTGCTGGAGTAAATAAGGCACCTGTCCAATCACCTTCATCATTCCCTGGAGTAAACATATCTCCATCCTGAGTTCCTACTTCCCAAGGATTTGTCATACCAGGTCCATCATAACCAAAGCCCATAGATTGCATATATTGTCTAGCCAATGGGATATCGTAATGAGCCCCGGTGGTTGAGTAGTTATGCGCAGGGAAACCAGGTGGAACTAATGAATTAGCTCTGACCGTGGTATCCTCATCAATGTCGTGATTAAGATAAGTATAGTTGAAGGCATGAGAAATTGCTTTTCTCCACGTTTGATTTAACACTAAACTATTAAAGGCAATGTACCAATAGATTGTACCATTGATAAATTCATTGGTTCCATCTCCAGTCACAGTAATATCTACATCAGCTTCAAAATCAGGCTTGAGGGAAGCAATACCACCACCTAAATAGTCAATATCTAAAGCCAACATAGCATTGTTAGCAGTAACTGCATCTCTATAATAAACCCAGACAATGGCATCAAAATAAGCACCAGTTCTCCAGTATCTTTCCCAACGTACTAGTCTTCTTTCTGAATTAGGAATATATCTCAAAAATCTGAAAGGACCAGTTCCAATTACAAGATCTTCACCAAGTACTAACATTTCTTGGGCAGGGGTAGATTCATGACCTACAATAGAACTTCCTGCATAAGCTATTAAACCTTCAGCAGGTGCAAATGGTCTGTTTAGAAAGAGCATAACTGTGTATGGATCAGCTACTTTATGTGCATCCCACCAAGTTCTACTTAAAGTATCATTGAAGATTGGAGTTCCATCTCCAAATTTATAAATAGAATGAGGGAATGACATAACATGAGTGGCAGGATCTAAAGTTCCCGTCCAGTTACCGAAAAAGTTGATTCTTTCATAGGTGTGAATAACATCTTCTCCGGTTAAGAGCTGGCCATCATGGAAAAATACATCTTCACGTAAGTAAAATGTTATGTTATTATATTTTCCAAAAGTACCAATATTGAAGTCCCAATCCCAAGCCAATCTTCCAACAAGTGGAAAGGCTGGATCAGTTAAATCAGTAGCAATGAGAGGTTCAACTACATGACGAAGCATATCATTTGAAACACTATCCCATGTATCTACTGGATCCATTGTAACAGGATTGGAAGTACTTGCTATTTTAAGAACTTCTCCGGTTTCAGGAGCTTCAATAACAGTTAACATAGCCAAAATGACGTTACCAACGCCAGAAGCTGCTAATACAACCGCTAAAATTATTATCGCTAAATTTTTCTTTTCCATTTCCATATTAAGATCACTAAAATTTCTTAATTTTTTTTTTAATTTTTTTTAGATTTGTTGTTAAATATGTTGTTAAATTCGTAGACTTATAAGTTTTATCTTTTTTTTTTTATTGTTTTTAGATTTGATAAAAGATATATTAAGATGGGTTTCATTGGTGTTAATCTGAGATATTTTCAATCTGTTTAGAGTTTCTCTATAATCAGAATTTAGTAGAATTAATAACATGTACTTATACTAATTAAGGGTTTTGTTTTTACTGAAATTCAAATAATAAGATGTCAATGCAATGAAAATGGGAATAAATTTTAAAAGCCAAATAGTGTCATAAGGTTTTCAAAATAAAACACAAAAACTAAAATAATTAGCAAGATTAAACCTGCAATTATTATTCCCTTGTCTAAAAAAGCTTTTTCAGTGCTTCGAGCGATTTCAGGTTTAGCTGAAGTTAGATACATATATCTCATAATTATGTAAAGTGAGATTGGAATTGTTAAAATGGAAAAATATTCGTAAAGAGCAGCACTTCCTGGTGGTGGGACATCTAGATCGAATCTTAAAATAAGATAAAGTGAATAAGTCATAAATAATGAGCCCGCAATTATTATATGAAATTGATTTAACAGAGTTAAAGAATATTGATCATAAACTTTTTTATGTTCAATTGCTTTATCTTTTCCTAGCAAGATCAAATCTCCCTTTCTTTTAGCTATACTTAGAAAAAGGGCAACTTCAAATATGGCTAAGAACAACCAAGCTGAGACAAATTGTTCAATTATTGCACATCCAGCTAATGCTCTCCACAAATATCCTGTGGATAAAATAATGATGTCAATAAAAGCATATTTCTTTAGCAGGTGATTATAGAGTTGACCGGTAATTATTATCATAATAATCATAAAAAGAAAGCCTAAATTTGGAATAATAAAAACTAAAAGTAAAATCGTTATACCTAATATTAATATCAAAAGAAGCAATGCCAAAAATAATGAAATTTCTCCAGAAGCAATAGGTTTTTTTCTCATCTTTTCTGGATGCATTCTATCTTTTTTAATATCTCTTAAATCGTTAATAATATAATTTATTGAAGATGTACAACAGAGGATTATAAATCCAATCAATAATTCAAAATATAAAGTTGTTTCAAAAAGTCTTTGACTAAAAAAAATTCCAACAAATACTAATACATTCTTATAGTACTGCCGAACACGTAATAGATGAAAAATACTTTTAATTTTATTAGGCATTATTAACTTTTTTGAAAGACTCATTTTTATTAAATTTTATTAAGAGATAATGATTCTTTCTGGTTTGAATTTCTTCAAAATTCTAAATCCTAAACGACTTGCTAAGCTTGTTTCTGATTTTAGCTGAATCAAAGCAGTACTATACTTAAAATTTATGATTTCAATTTCTTTATAAGGAATCTCTATCTCGTTTCCAAATACATTATTAAATAAAATGGAAATTTTGCTGCTATGTCCATCTTTAGATAAGTCCTTCATATTGTTCTGAAAATCTACCTTTTGAATATACCCAATTTCCAAATTATTAACAGGTTTTTTAAGATAGAGATATATTTGAAGATTATTTTTTGATAACCATTTCATAAGATTAATTTCTGATTCTCTAAAACTAAGACTTTTACTTATTGATAAATAAATTTCTTTCGGTCTAATTATCAAATCATCAAGATTTAAAATAAGTTTTGATTCATGATTTTCGATATCTGATATTTCTAATTGATAATTGGATAATTCTGTTGTTGGGATGACATTTAAACATTTATATATTTTAATAACTCCTCTACTCTTTAAAAAAATTTCAAAACCTTTAAGATTTTTGATGAATGAAGTTGAATTTGGTAGTTTAGTTTTATGAATTGGTTTTTTTATTTCTTTTTCATTTTGATCTAAGAAAACATAGAATCCTTCTTTATCTTCATCATTTAACTCAATATTAGTTAGAGTAACTGGTTCGTTATTCTGAAAGTAGTAGTGATCATTCATTTTAAATTGGGTAGAAGTATAATTTGAAGAATCTAATAAAATTTTTTGGTTTGTTTTTAAATTTATGATAGAAAATTTTTCAGGATCAGTGATATCATCAGAAAAATCGACATCTATAAGTTTAGCTATTATAATTTTATCGTTAATTAAATTTCTAAAGATATAATCTTTTTGAAGATCAAATTGATAAAACTCTTTTCTTTTAATATTTTTAAGTAATACAGGGATCTCATTAATGTCAAAATAATTCTTGAATTTTTCAGTCGCTAATATTTTGAAATTTTCTCGAGCTTTTTCAAACTTCATAGCATATTTTTTCTGATTAGATCTTTTTAAACAAATAAAAGGTAAAATCGCTTCTTTGCCTGGTTTTAGCTTATCATCTAATATAGCTGCAATTCTATAATAACTAGGAGGATGAGAGTGAATAAAATTACTCAAAAGTGAAGCTCGTGAAGGTTTTATCATTGAATGATTCAAATATTTAGCAGTAGTTAGATAATTTAAAAGTTGATTATCACTTGTTATTTTTTCTTCAGTCAATAGCATGGTATTTAATCCTATTTCCCTCCCTGTTGCATAAAAACTTTCTAAATTATAGAGCGCTTTAGCAAGTTCATTTGCATAACCTATCTTCTTTGTTTTTAAATCTGCTTTTCCTTCTAAAAACCTCACAAATATAAATAAAAAGAAATAAATGCCCAGATTCAAAAGGATAAAAACTATCAATGGGATCTGAGGATTTCCAAATGTATAGTCATAGAAAGTAGCCGGAATACCTAATAACATTCTAACAATTAAATCAACAGATGTGATTATTGTTAAGATAAGTGTGTGTTTACCTTTTGTATGTGCTAACTCGTGAGCTACAATACCTTTTAATTCATCTTTAGGAATTTCATTTATATTATCGGCGATAATTGCAATTCTTTTATCTAAAAACGAACCATATGCCATTGCATTTAAAATTGGATATTTTCCAAATCCTACTTTAACCTTACCTTTGATTCCAATATCTCTTTTTATATCATTTACGAGATTTATTACTCCTTCTTCTCTAACTCTATGAATTCCAAGTAGTTTATCTAAAATGAAACCAGATATAAAATAAATTATCCAATTAACAATAATCAATAAAAAATAAATATTTAAAAAGAAGTCAAGGATACTTAAAGTCCCCCAATTAATTGGTTCATTAATGATAAAGTTGAGTGGAGTGTATTGATTTATAAAAACGACGGCTAGCCACGCTATAATATAAAGAAATAAAGTTAAATATTCAGGGCTCATAAATCGCCAAACAATTATGTATTTTCTTCCAAAGAGAAGAAAACCTAAAATAAGAATTATCCAAAAAGAAAATGCAAAACTGGTGTTAATGTATATAGGGTCATTTAAATAGTAAGAGAATAATCCAGCAATGAAAATTATATTATAAGTTACTAACGATATAATTAAAATTTTATTTATAACGGGATAATCCTTTAATTCATAAATCCCAATCCATAAATAAATTGAAAATGCTCCCATTATTGAGGTTAGAAAATCTTTAGAAAAGAAAAAAATTAGGAAAAAGAAGAATAAAATTGCTATAATATCACTCATTTCACTTCTTTTACCATTCTTAGCCCATTGAAAGAATTCTTCTATAGTTATTAAATATAGAATACAAGTTATCAAAAACGTCCAATCAATTAGAAGAGTTGAAAAATCATATTTGAAAATAATCAGATTTAAAACTAAAAAGACACCTATTGTATAAATGGGATAGGAAATTAAGAGAAAATATCTAATGTTTTTCTTCAAATAAAATACCTTTATTATATTATAGTTATTTTGTCTAAATCTAAATAAAGAATATATCTTTATTCTATGAGTTTAATTTGTTCATTTTATTAATCTCGGACCAGAAATATTTTATTGTTATCAAATACCAAATTAATAGTATAGGGATTAGTAATAGAAATGAAATTATTAAATTAATTGGAATACGTATTATCCCAAAATCAATATCTTCAAAAGGAAGCCTAAGTATCACTAATTCGATAAATATGAGAAATATCAATAAAAAAACTAATAAAATTATCATTAAACCTATAATTCCTCTAATTCTGGGGAATTTATATAATATATAAATAGTTGGGATAAGAAACGTGAAAAATACGACAATAAATATGAAAATACTATAATTTCCTAGAGTATATTGCATAAGCAAGATAGAAAGTATGGAAAAAAAACCGCATATTAATGAAATTGCATAAAAGTTTTTTACTAAAGCTGGTTCTGTTAAAGGTCCTTTTGCTAAAATTAATCTAGGTAAAGTTAATACCGCGTCTTTTTGATCTGAAGCTTTAATTCGATCGTCTTCGAGCATAATTATATCTTCTTTACTTTCTCTAATATCGCTACTTTCAAAAAAACCACGTACAGAATAGATATAATAAAAGCTGTTAAATATATGGATAAGTAGAGCACAAAAAGTAGCTACTTCTAATGAGCCAAATAACATAATACATGCAATCATTGCACCCATAGCTAAGGTACCTGTATCTCCAGGAAATGTTTTAGCGGGATACTTATTAAATATAAAAAAAGCCAATATCACCGAAATAACAGGAACAGTAAATAATAATCCTTCAGCAGAATTCCAAATTATACTACATATAAACAAAAAAACAATAGCTATCAAGCAAGTTCCTGAACCTTCACCATTATAACCTTCCAACATATTTACTGTATTTGTAAAAACTGCCACAATTATAGGCACTAAGAATGGATAAATTACTGTTAATCTAGTTCTGTCAATTAAAAATATTGTTGGTGAATCTATTGTAATAAATCCAAATAAATTTGCTAAAAAGATAATACTTCCAGTGAATATTGATAAAATTATTTTATACCGTGATCTTAATTTTTTTCTATCATCAAGAAAACCTATAGCTCCAGCTAATATAACGGTGAGAAGAAAAATCAAAATTTCATTTAGAAAGGCAGGAAAGAATATAATTAAAAAAATCATGCTAATACTAATCCCAATTATCATACTTATCCCTCCAGATTCTGCAACTTCAGGTTTTGCATTTTTATGTATATCAATACCAACGTATCCTTTCCTTTTCATGAATTTTATTATATAAGGAAGGAATAAATAAGTCACTATAAATCCAATGATAAATATAATTACTAAAAAGAGTATTTCCATAAAATTCCAATTCAGATCAGTTAGAGGATTCATTTATTACCAAATAGTATTATTATAAATCAAAATCCTGATAATTAATAGAATGTAAAGTATAAAATACTTTATCTATTAAATTTTTCATTTTTCAATATTAAGGGTTTAGAGATGAATAGCCCGGCACGGATTCGAACCGTGTTCGCTATACACCTCGATTCGGGATGTATAGTCGCGGGGTTCAAAGCCCCAAATGCTTGGCCATTTTGCTCAATACAAAAAAGATGTATTAATCTACACCACCGGGCTAACGTATTAGAATGCTATAGAATAGTAATTTCTTCATTTATTAATTTTTAAATCTTAAATGGCTTAAGATCTTGATTTAAAAATTTTGCATTTAATAAATTTTTATGCTTTTCAAGAAAGTCAATTTCTTTTTTTTCATCACGGTACTTATCTGGTAACATCTGTGGGATTGTATCAATAATGGGATACCAACGTTTACATTTACTACAGAATAGTATCCCTGTTTTTATTTCAATGTCAAGTTTAAACTTATTAATAAAATATAATTCTGGTAATATGCTGTCAATTTGATTGAATTTAGGATTATTAATAAATTCAAAAACTCTTGATTTAACTTCAGAATTCATTATTTCAATACATTTATTTCCTAATTTAGTTGTAGTGTTTCCTAAAATATTTTCGAATTCAATCAAACTAGAGTAAGTCAAGTTAAGATAATTTGTTAATCTAGTTTTTTGAATAATTATCTTATCTCTTATTAATAATTCATCATCCTCATGATATATTTCAACTATTTCCTCATTTTTAATAAGATTAATATCACGACTTTTATATACATCAATAATTAATTGAAAATCATGTGGTTCATTTTCAAAAGAAAATATATATAGTTTTAAAGGAAAAAATTTATCTAATGGGCATGCTAAGATGTCAAATAGCCATGTTTTCATTAACTGTTCCACACAAAAGAAATATTATAATAAATAACTCCTTAATTGTTGAATCAATTTATCAATAGTTCTATCAATCTTCTTCTGTTGTTTTTTGAAATCATCTGATAATTTTAAAAATGCCGTTCTTGAGGGTAATCTTCCTCTTTTATATCTAGATTCTAAGAGAGATAGACTATCTTTAACACTTATTCTTTCAGCTTCTAAAATCTCTAACTTATTAATAATGTTCTCAAAAATGTCACTTGTCTCCATTAACATTTTCTTGAACGGAATAATCTCTTTCTGAATTTCATCTATTTTTAAGTTATTTTTAGTTAAAACATTTTTATATTTTTTTTTCGAGACTTTCTTTCGCTTAACCGCTTCTTCTATTTGTCTAATCTCTAAGAGTAAAGCATTTTTTTCTTCAAATAGAGAACAAAACTCTCGAATCTCGTTAACAGGTATATACTCTTTTTTTAGTGCAGCGATATCTTTCTCCTTTTTTCTTGTTTTAATTACAACAACATAAATTGAGGTGATTGAGAGAAATAATATCATAAAAACGGTAGGTCGTAAAATTAGATTAAAAAGATCTATAGTAAAAGTAAATTGAATAACTTTTTTTACTTCTGGTACGATAAAGTCAGAAGTATATTTAATTGATACCATTCCTTGAGAATTTATAATAGCCTCTGGAGGTTTAGTAATAAAATCAATTTTATAACAACCATCAATATTGATTGTAATTGTTAGTTCTTTACCTAAATAATCGTAGGTAGTTGTTAATAGGTCAATTTCAACAGATTCTTGTAACCAGTTTGAAGAAAGATGGTTTTCAAAAGGTAATTGGTATTCAAGATCGAAATTAAATGAAGTATTAGGCAACATCTGTACACGATTAGCTGACAAATCAATTGTAATCCTTTTTTGATTTGTTCCGGGAATATTAGTGAATATAACACCTGTGATTTCTCCAAGATCATCTGATACAGATATTCCGTATGCAGAAGAGGGAACATATAGCAAAATATAGATTGATGATCGAAGCCCTAAATTTTTTATTTGTAAGCTCTCTCGTACTCTTACAATACCCCAGGGTGAAACAAAAATTTCACGGGAATTTGCTTGTATTTCTAATTTAATACTGTCTTCATGCTTAAACCATAAGTTTAGATCTTTATATTCGTCTATATTGGCTAAAAATGGCTCAATGTAATCAACTTCAATTATTTCACTAAGCCTTTCAAATTTATACTCTCTAGCATTAAGAGAGGGATTAAAAACACCCCAATCCTCTGTAATATCCTCATCATTTGCACCAAATTCTGGAAAAAAATAGTAAGCTACTATTTCACCTTCTATCTTGTAAGGTAATACTGGATATATTATTCCTTGATGACTAACATAATGCTCTTCAGCAACAATATGTTCATTTGCTAAATCTCTTAAGCTGTATTTGAATATTACTGTTCTTGATTGATGAGGTAATAGTGGTGATTCTAAAGATATCATAAACATTTCATAATCTTCCATTATCATGTTTAAACGTTCAATTGATAATGTATTCTCTTCTAATAGTGTGTTTTCATTAGCACCCTTACTTTCAAAATGTATTAAACTGCTTGAATGATCTAGTGGAACTCCAACTAAGATCGAACTGATAGGGTTGTTATTAAGATTTTTAACAGTTAATATATCGCGTACCTTTACTACACCGTATAGATTTACATCTACTCGTCTATTAACATAAGTTAGGATTATATTTTCTGCTCCTTCTTGATTAGCTGAATATATTGGATTTTGTGAATCATCCTGATGTATATAATTCAAATTAGAGTTTTTAGGAATAAATAATATACTCGTGAAAATAATTAAAAAAACTGTGAGAATAAAAACAATTCTTATTCTTTTCAACATAATTTTATAACTTTTCCTTGAAATTATCTAAAAGTAATGAAAATAATTAATAAAAACTTATGAAAATTTTTTTAATGTGTTGAAATAAAATTTTAAATGCTTTTAGTTATTTATATATTAAAGTATCTTAAATAATTCTTTGTTTAGTCTTAATAATGTCAAAAAGAGGAACTGAGTCAAGACGAAAAAAAAGAAGAAGTGGATCTGCTCCTATGCCTATGGGAGGAGCAGGTTTAATGAGATTTTTTCAAGATAGTTCAGTAGGAATAAAAGTAGGGCCAGTCATTCCAGTAATTTTATCTGTAGCGCTGATTCTTGTCGTAATACTCGCACGCTTTCATGTTTTTGATTGGTTATTCACTCCTGCTGGGGGATAATACCTCATACGTTATTTTCATATTCAAAATTAGTGATTTGTTGATTATTGATGAAAATTTCAGAATTTCAAAATTTAATTAAAGAACTTTACTTTAAGCAAGACCGAAAAAGAGGTCTGAATGGTACATTTATTTGGTTGGTAGAGGAAATTGGTGAATTAGCTCGTATTTTAAGAAGTAACGAAATTAATATCAAAAATGCCTCAGAAGAATTAGCAGATATAATTGCTTGGACAAGCTCATTAGCAAATTTGTTAGAAGTAGATCTTGAATCAGCAATTTCGAATAAGTATCCTGATGTGTGCCTTAGGTGTCAATCTAAACCTTGTATTTGCGGTAAATAGTTTTTTACCATAGGAATCCAAACATTAAATCATTTATGAATCTAAATCCTGTCATCTTTTCTTATAAAAATATACTATTTACAAAAAAAAATAAATCTTTATTATCATTTTTGTGTTTACAATGAGTCTTTCTGGAAAGAGAATTTGGATTGATATCGAACAACCCAAAACCGCAATAATGTTTAAATCCCTCTGGAAAATGTTTCAAAATGAAAATACAGAATTATTTATAACCGCTCGAGATTATGATTCAACTTATCAAATTTTGGATAATTCAGATATAAGATATATAAAAGTTGGTAGACATGGTGGTGAAAAATTAGAGAATAAGTTAGATACCTACATAGATCGTTTGAAACAACTTTTTCCTTTAATAAAAAAATTTTCACCAAATTATTTTGTTACTTTTTTGTCTATAGAGGGGACGAGAATTGCTTATGGACTAAAAATTCCTTCTATTGGTATGAATGATGAACCTCGAAATAAACCTGTATGTAAATTAATCCATCCATTTATAGAAAAGATCATCACTCCTAAATGCATACCAAAAGAATTATATATAAATCTTCATGCTGATCCAGATAAGATTATCAGATATAATGGTCTTGATGAAATTGCTTGGATTTCAGAATATATTCCCAATCCTGATATTCTGAAAGATTTTGATCTTCAAAAAGGAAAATTTGTATTAATAAGAACTGAACCTACTCATGCATCATATCTAATAAATAAAGTTAAACCAGAAGTAACTCAAATAAAGGAATTTCTGCCATTAATTTTTAAAGAATTTCCTAATCATAAATATTTTCTGTTAGTTCGGTCAAAACTGCAAGAGGAATTTCTCTCTAGAGGATTAAAAAATCTTTCTAAAGATGTGAATATAACTATAACTCAATTTCTACCAAATTTAGTAGATTTTTGCTTCTATGGAGCATTAGTGATTAGTGGAGGTGGAACTATTGTGAGAGAATCAAGTTTATTGAATGTACCAAGCATAGAATTCTTTCCAGGAGACTCAGCACCGCAAGAAAAATTTTTAATAGAAAAAGGATTTCCGTTAGAACATATTCGAGATTCAAACATTCTATCGAAAAGGGCTATAGAAATCCTTAATCAATCCCCTAAAACGGAAAGATTTAAGTTAAGTTCCTTTAAAGAAAAAATTAGCAAATTTGAAAATCCTAATAAAATTTGTTTTGATTTTGTAAAAGATAAGTTAATGGAGAAGTAAAAATATTTAAAATTTGTTTAAAAATTCTTCATAAACTCTTTCCAATTTTTTCCCAACTTCATTCCAAGTATATTTTTTTATAAAATTTTGAGCTTTTTCTATAAGTTTTTTTCTTTTAAGATCATCTTTCAAAAATATCACAATTTCTTTTGCTAAAGCTGAGGGATTTTTGGGAGGTACAAAAATGGCATTATCCTGCAATATTTCTTTATAAGCACGAATTGAGGAACAAATAACAGGAGTTCCACAAGCTATTGCTTCGATTGGAGTCAAACCGAAGCCCTCAGAAGCATAAGAATATGTTATAAAAATATCTCCCATTGAATAATAGATTGGAATTTCATCTTCTGATAAAAAACCTACAAAGTGAATTTTTTTATATTTTTGTTGCCAATCTTTATAAATTTTCTCCATAGAAAAATCTGGTTTACCTCCTATCACCAAATTAAGATCTGGGATTTCTAATTTTGCTAGTTGATAAGCTTTTATGATATCATGAACACCCTTATATTTTGCTATACGCCCAATATATAAAAGAACTGGTCCTTTTATGTTAAGTCTATTTTTTAATTCCTGAGCTTTATTAGGAAGGCGTTTGAACTTTTCTTCAATTGCGGAGTAAAGATTAAAAATGTGATTAATATCTACGGGGGGTATATAATATTTTATCTGTTTCCTAATTGATTCAGCACATGTTGTTATGCATGTTGATTTGTTAACTGTATATTTTATCAGTAACTTCTCCAGAGGGATTCTAGTAAATTTTGTTTCGAACGGACCTAAATCATGTATTGTTGATATAAATCGTTTTTGATTAGATAAGACTATAGGTATTACCGCTTTAGGGCCATTACCGTGAATAATATCAAATTTATGAGTCTTAAGGTAATTTCTAGCATGTAATGTGAATTGAGGAAACCATAAAAAGCGCTTTCTTATAATATCAATTTGTATGATATTAGGATCTGAAAAACTTAAATTCCATTTAGCTGTTATTAATTTAACATTATGACCTTGATTTTTTAAATAATTATAAATACCAGTAAAGAATTTAGCTGCTCCATCTTGACTGTCAGGAGCAAATGTTAAGGAAACAAGGCAAATATTTAACCGATCCATTTTTCCAAGTACATTTTTTTTGATATCTAATATCAATCAAATTAAGTTAATTGTTCAAAACCTTCTTCAGTTATCAAAATGGTCTCTTCGATTTGTGCCACGTAGACCCCCTTTTTTTCTGCCAGAACATTGTGAGCTTGTAATTTACCCTGTTGTACTAATTCTTGTAACCCAAAAGCTACCCCTAGTCTGAATTCTTTTGCTAACCATCTTTCTGCAAATGGTAATGTTTTGTAATTTTTATTTACAAATCCCAAAATTTGTTTGGAAGTTTTTCTACGCAACGGTACCCTACCAGAATATGGATTAATTTCATAAATATATGAAGAGGGAGTGTTATGAACAGACCCTTCACCTGTACTAGCGAAAATTTCAATTGAAAATACCTCACCTACTTCCATTAAATCACCTCCCTGAGATCCTAATTCAGGTAACTGCTTTTTTCCATGAACTGTCCATCTTTCAATCTGATGTCCTCCTAATTCTCTGATTGGATTATATTTAAATCCTTTGACGATATCCTCAATCTTTTTTCCTATCTCTCTTGTATTAGTTTTGGGTTTTACCAACATTTTTGCAGCATCTAATGCAACCTCAGTAGCTTTAATAATATTCTGAAGAGGATCATCTTCATTGAAATTCACGCTAAAAGCAGTGTCAACAATAAATCCATCAATATGAACACCTAAATCAATTTTAACGAGATCATTTTCCTTGATTTCAGTTCCATCATCTTTTATAGGAGAAGTATAATGTGCAGCAATATTATTTATGCACAAATTTACAGGGAAAGCAAAATTTCCCTCTAATTCAATGATCTTTGCCTCAGTTTCAGCTATTAAATCATATACATTCGCGCCTATTTTGATTTTTGATTTAATGTATTTCTTTACATCTTGGGCAATCTTTCCTGCTTTTCTAAGGGATTCAATTTTGTATTTTTCTTCTTCTTCTTTCTCTAAATCTTCTTTGCTCTTCTTTTCTTGAGTTTCAGGTTTTGAATTTTGATTCTCAGTCATTAAAATTACTAATACGGGTTTTGATAAAAATATTTTTTAAATAAGTATTAACTTTATTAATAAAGTTAACATTAAATTTAGATTAAAAATAAAAATAAAAATACTATTATTATATTATTATCATATTAGATCATTAACCTACTATTTGTTTAAGTTGAATAACCTTTGAGCGAAAACATCAGTGAACTCATCGATCTTTTAAGGCGAATGGAGGCCGTTAACTCAGACATTCAAGGTTCAGCAATAGTAAGCGTTCAAGGGCTTCCTATTTGTTCTGTTCTTGCTAGAGATGTAAATGATGGAATTGTGAGTGCAATGAGCGCTGCTATTCTTAGCGTTTCTGAACGTGCTGTAGAAGAACTTGCTCGTGGAGATCTAAAAAGGATTCTTATAGAGGGAGTTGATGGGATAATTATTTTATCAAAAGCTGGAGAGAATGCTATCCTCTGTACTCTTGCAAAAAGCGATGCTTCACTAGGGATGGTCTTTTTAAATATCCAAAGCGTCTCTAAAAAAATTGCGGAATTATTGGATTAAACAATAATATGAATTTTAGATTTTAACACAAAATTTTAATTTCTTATATTTCTTTTGACTTGATAGTTATAATATGATATCAAATCAACTTTTTATTGAATTCAAATCAGAATTATTAAAGATAAGAGATAAAAAGAAACTCGAGATTGCATACTATGAGAAACTCTCAAAATGTCTTAAAGCTGGACAATTTAAAGCTTTTGAGCTTTTAATTGATGCGTCAATTGATTTTGATATTTTTATTGATTTTAATAGAATCGTTAATAGATTTGAGATAATCTCAAAATTAATATTAAATTGTATAGATAAGATATCAACAGGATATCAAACATCGGCATTAGGAGAGATAATTGATATTTTAAGATTAAGTAATAAATATAACCTTCTAGAAAGAGAAATTAACGATTCAGAGAAAAAGTTTCTTAATCAATTCAAGGAAAAAAACAAATTATTCATAGAAAATTTATATGATTTATTTGATAAAGCGTCAGATTCATTTATTTTATATATTTGTAGAGTTATGCCACAAAATTTTTATGATTACTTTGTAAGCAGTCCTATTTCTTTCTTTCCAGATTATGATGGACTAATGGACTATATTAAAAATAGTTTTTTTAACCAATATTCAGTTTATGGCCTTAATATCAGAAATTTAAGTCCTGAAGAATATTCAGGCGATGGAATTAAATTAAGTCCACTAGAGAAATTCCTTAATGATCTTGAGAAAAAACTAGCGAAAAATCAAGATAATAGTAATAATTTAATTGAGATCAAGAGAACTTATAAGTATCAAGTATATTATTATGATACAGAAGAAGAACATGAACAATTTGTTGAAAAAATTCATTTAGTATCTCCAAAGAATATTTTAAGATTTAAGTCTAAAATTTTAGACAAAGACAATTATAATTTTTATAGTTTATCAATGGTTCTTCTTGGAGGGTTGGGACCACAAGGTTTAGGCTTTACTTATTCTACACCTAAAGGAGAAGTTATTGAAATTTGTTCTGATCAAAGTGAATCTGAAGCGATTATCATAAAATATAAGCAATACCTAAAAACAAAGTTTTTGTTAAAGCTAGAAAAAGAGCTAAAGAATTATGGAATTGATGAAAAACTTAAAAGTAAAATTGTAGAGTTTTTATCTGATGTGTTAAATAAAAAGGAATTAATACATTACTATAAAAAAGAAGCAATCATAAAAAAAATCAAAGAATTTCTAGAACAGATAGAGGAATTTCAGCAAGATTTTAGAACTGAACTACAAGAGTTAATAAAAAAGATTTCATCAGCTATTTCTATTATTCTAAGAAGGATTGAACTAAGAGATCAATATATAACACGTATAAATCTTGTAGCCGAAGATAAAATAAAACCTGAAGATATCGCAAAATTAACAAGCTTGAAAGGTAAATCTCATTATGATGTACTTCATGAACGATTTTTCTTCCAACACATTGTCGATTGGTTTTATGAATTATATAGTAGTGGAAAAGTAAAAACTGAAAAATAAAAATAGAATTATGTCTTTAAAGTTAAAGTCATTTAATCTATTTTCTTATTTCTTGAATCTGGTCAAAAATATTATCAAATCGTTCTTTTATTGAACCATATAAGCCTTCTTCTTCTGATACAACAGAGTTAATCGCTGTTTTTAATCCATAATGGCTTTCTGAAATTAATACTCTAATTGGTAATGTAAGGATATCATTAATTATCATTAGAAATTGTTGAATTATATTTATTATTTGAGGCACTTTCTCACGTGTTCTATCAATAGTAGAAGTTTTTGAAGATATTAATCCATCCTCCCGTTCTGATTTTAATTCTTCCCAAATATTTTCTTTTAATTCAGAAAAATCAATTCCTAGATTCTGTAAAGCCATTTGAGCTCCTTCAAAGATATACGTTATAGTATCTTTACCGGTAAATTGTTTAACATTATCAACCATTTCAACAGGAGCTAGCCCATCCAAAAAGGTGACTAACAATTCATTGTAGTCTCGAATTACATCAAGTGGAATAAATAATAGTGTCATCTCTTTTAGTTGTTTGAATATATATCCAAAAACCTTTGCTAACCATTCGTTTTTGAGGATTTTTTCTACCAATCCACCATATTCATTTAAAAGATGAATTCCTAAATATCCTATTATTCTAACCATATCATCTTCATAATTTCTAAAGTAATCAAAGAAATGTTCAGGTTCCATGTTTAATTTATCTATTATAATATCTGATAGTTTTTCTTTTATTGATTCTAGTGGTTCATCGAGGTATTCTTCTAATTTATCAATTGATATGACTTCTTGAATTTTATCAATGATATCAAGTTTAGTTTCTTGTAAAATCTCTTCCTCTTCAACAATATCTTTAAAATAAGTACTTATTATTTCTTTTTGGTGAATGTTAGAGTCTAATAATACTCTCCATTCCTTGTAATCATGAATTTTACAAACAAACTGTAAACAATCTCCTCCTTTGGTTATACATGCTTGCTCAATAATTTGAATTCTGTAATCGCTTCTTTTAATTTTTAAAATATAATTTGCAACACTTTCTAACATCCCACAAAGTCCACACGCTAATCCCTCTGTATCTTTGCTCTTTAATTTATCAAATTTAAAAGAATCTTCAAGATCATGACCATATCCAGCACAAATTGGACAATTATTAATCTTGAGTATGTAGTCATTATATTTGGAATTTTGTTTAGGTATCTCTTCATATGTATAATCATCTAACTCCGTTCCAAAAACTACAACCCAAAGAATTTCGAAATAATCTAAGACTTTTTTAGGATTTCCAGGCATGAATTTAAAGATACTTGAATGCCGATCACAAGATTCTACTGCTGATCTTTTTCCAATCTCCCTAAGAAGTATTAAACTTTCTTCTTCATTATTAGTAATATCATTGACTTCTTTAAGAATTTCTCTGTAAAGAAGGGTATAAAATAGCGCATTAGTAGATCTTCCAAATATTTTAGTAATTTTTTTCATTAACCATTGAAATGCTCCCATGATCATCCTCTCTTTTCTATTTTATATTCAAATAATTGAATACAGGATTTATTTCCATAAGCTCGGGACTCACTTACTTCATATGGATTTAATAGAAGTTGTGCATTGTTAGAAGTTTCTTTATTGATAAGAGTTATCATTTCTGAAACCAAACCTAATAATATTTCACAACCTGCTATTTTAATATCTTCATAGTGATACTTGCATAAAGCACAATTATAATCTCGAACTTTAATAAGTCTTTCATTATCATTGATTTCAATTGAAACTGCACTATTTAGTACTTTTTGATAGATAGTGGTTATAGCATCCTTCAAATTAGATAATGAAATAGCTTCTGTAGGTTTCCAGTAATTGATATAAGTTTTAGCAATATTTTGTCCCATTTTTCTTAATCTTTCTTTTGAATTTTCAATTCCATTTTTCTCCATTAATCTTGCTAAATGAAAAACTGCGTTTCTAACTTGATTCATCGTTGCTTCTGTTTCTATTAGCTCCTTTCTTGAATAATTCATAATTCTATTTTGCAATCTGAAATTAAATTAAATATGAAAAAAATTTCATCAAATAAAAAATTTTTAGTATGATTAATAGATTATTTGTATGATTTTTAATGTTCTTTATAATGAAATTATTGATTAAAATTCTTTAAACTCATTTAAATAAACAATATATTTAAGAAACACAATTATAAAATTTGAAATTTAGCTCGTATGATTTATTATTTTTAATAGTATAATAAAATCATTTAAATTATCATTTGCTACTTGATTTAAAATTCTTGCAATTTCTACAGTAGATATAACATAAATTAAATTTATTATCAAAATAAAGAAATAAAAACTAGCAATTAAACAAAAAGTATTACATTTTATCTACAATTTCCCTAAGAACTTGTTCTCCAGCGGCCCCCACCATCATTCCGTTTCGAACAAGTAATTGTCCTCCAACCTCTATTGGATGGTTTAAAAGTTCGCCCTTGTTGAAAAACAAAAGTGTTGGAATGGCTGTAACACCAAATTTTTCACCTAAAGGTCTGTTTTGATCAAGATCCTCTTTCAATAATTTAATTAATCCTTCTTGTTCCAATTTTTCTAGAATTGGGCTTAAAAATCTGCAGGGCCCGCACCATGTTGTAAATATATCAAAGATAACTTTTCCTTCTTTCATATCTTCTGTGATATTAATGCCAAAATTTTTTAGTTCTTCAATATTCGTCATTTTATCTCAGTTTTTAAATAATTTGCTATATAGTATGTTTTTAAATATTATTATAGGAATAAATATTTAATTGCTTTTATTAATTTCATTTAAAATTTAAAAACTGGTCCTCTGAAATCTCAATATAACTTAAATTATTAATAAGCTAAATTTCAAATTAAAAATTTAATTTTAAAAAAAATAATTTTAAAATTAACAATAAGTTATACTACATAATATCAACAAAAAAGGTAATTTCAAATGGCAACAATAGATTTTGATTTCAGAAACGAAATACTTGGGAATGACATTGGCACTACCCTAGCATATTGTTATCAATGTGCAACTTGTAGTGGTGCATGTCCTGTTGCACAGGTTACAGAAGGAAGATATAACCCAAGACGTTTAATTTTGGACGCTTTATTGGGATTGAAAGAAAAAATTTTTGGACCTGACAACGCCTTTAATATTTGGGGTTGTACAGTTTGTGATACTTGCGATGAAGTATGCCCTCAAAAGGTTGAATTAACAGAAATTTTTACAATTCTTAAAAATATGAGCGTAGAGCGTGGTGAAGCCCCTAATCATTATACAGGTCAAGCATCAACCGTTTTGGAACATGGTAAAGCAATTCCTATGCAACCCGCTATAGAAAGGCGACGTACACAATTAGGACTACCAGATATTATGACTCCTGATGTTAATGAAGTGAAAAAATTATTACAAGCAACAAAATTACCTGAGAAACTTCCTAAATCAGAATAAATTTTTCTAATTTCTTTTTAGCTATTTTTTATGAATTTCCGTTAGAAATTTATACATTAATTCTATTATTGAATTATAGCGAGAATTAAATGAATTTAATTTTTAATAAACATTTGAGGAAATAAAACTTGAGAAAACCAATAATTGGGGGGAATTGGAAGATGAATCGAGGAATCCCTAAAGAAGCAATAGAAATGCTAGATAATTTAATTCCACTAGTAAAAGATTTTAAATCTGTTGATATCGTAATAGGCGCTCCCTTCACAGTTCTAACTACAATGTATGAAATCTTAAAGGATACTAATATTAAGTTGGGAGCTCAAAATATGTATTTTCAAGAGAAGGGAGCATATACTGGGGAAATTTCACCTATTTTTCTAAAAAGCATTGGAGTTGAGTATGTTATTCTTGGTCATAGTGAAAGACGAGATATTTTTAATGAATCAGATGAGCTGATAAATAAGAAACTAAAAATGGCTTTATCTATAGGTTTAACACCTATTGTCTGTATTGGTGAGCATTTAGAAGAAAGAGAGGGAGAGAAAACAACACAAATAATTGAATATCAAATTAATGAAACATTTAAAAATCTCACAAAAGAAGATATGTTAAATTTAATAATAGCGTATGAACCTATATGGGCAATAGGGACAGGGATGACTGCTACTCCAGAGCAAGCAGAGGAGATCCATGTTTTTATAAGAGAACTTCTAACTCGAAAGTTTGATGAAGAGACTGCTAATTCTATAAGAATACAATATGGAGGATCTATTAAACCAGATAATGCGGAAAATTTGTTTAATAAGAAAAATATTGATGGTGGTTTGGTTGGAGGCGCTTCTCTTCAAGCAGATTCATTATTTCGAATAATTGAAGCTGCTGATTCAACTTATAAGTAAATACTCTTATTTATTTAGTAGTATTTTACTCCTATTCTAAAATGAGTTAATGGAACTTTTTTAATTTTAATAAAAAATTGCTTTAACCAAGAGCTTTGTTAAAAGCAGTCGTAAGTTTTCCAGGGAATTCCCCAAAATAACTCTGGAGATCTGCAAAAAGTAAATAAAAGTAAGGTTCAAACAGAATATTTTCGACTGTAGTGCCAATATCTGATTTTATTATACAAACTTGAACAGATTCATCAGAAAAAAAAGATTGTCTATAAATCCAATCTAATGGAGCAATTTCAGGTATATATCCAATATGTCTTAAAATATCAGATATATTTTCCAATGAATATTTCTTCCCGTAAG
>JAEOTW010000385.1 GCA_016839655.1 Promethearchaeota archaeon
CAAATGTTATAATGCTAGGGTGGAGTCAGATATTGATCCCAAATCCAAGGGATACTGATCATATCATTAAAGAAATGCTAAAATACCGACCTACGGTTTTAGCTAATGTTCCAACTTTGTACCAAATGTTGGTAAAGAATCCAAAATTTAAAAAAATCGATAAAGATATGATTAATTATGCAATCTCGGCAGCAGCACCTTTTCCAAAGGAATCACAGGAGATGTTTGAGAGCATAATTGGTGAAGGCAAACTTGTGGAATTATATGGAATGACTGAGACTTCGCCACTGACAATTGGGAATCCATCAAAAGGGAAGAAAAAATTAGGACATATAGGTTTACCATTCCCCAATGTAGATTTTAAGCTCTTAGACCCAGATACAGGTAAAGAGGTACCTCTCAGTGAGGCGGGAGAGATTTGTGTAAAAGGTCCTATGGTTATGGAGGGTTATCATAACAAACCAGAAGAAACTAAGAAAGCAATTGATTCAGATGGATTTATGCATACTGGGGATGTCGGTATTATGGATGAAGATGGGTATGTAAGAATTGCAGATCGAACAAAGGATATGATAATTGTTGGGGGATTTAAAGTTTTCTCAGCTAAATTGGAAGATACTTTAACAAAACATCCTGCTATTGAGATGATTGCTACAATCGGAGTTCCTAATCCTGACAGGCCTGGATCTGAACTTGTCAAAGCTGTTATACAGGTTGTTCCTGGTTATGAATATGAGAGCGAAGAAGCTTTAAAAGAAGAGATTATTGCATTTGCGAAGCAAGAATGTTCGCCATATGAAGTTCCGAAAATCATTGAATTCACAAACGAGCTTCCGTTAACAGTGGTTGGAAAGGTAGATAAGAAACTTCTGCGAAAACACTAATTTTTTATTCTTTTTGTACTTTTTTTTTAAATTTTTAATTTTTAAAAAAATCACAGAATTCCAAGATAATTCTTATTGAATTCTTGAAGATTATATAATTTTGATAAACCTTTTTAATAAAAAATGGCTTATTAAAGATCACAATTCAATTTTGAATTGTATTGAACAGAAGAAAAATGTGAATAAAAAAATGTCAAATCCATACGAAAGTCGCTTTTGGAAGAAAAACTGGGATCCTGGAATGGACGATATTCCCTCAGAAGAATTTGAAACTACCTATCCAGATATGATAAGACCAACATTTGAAAATTTTTCTGATAAAATGGCACTTGCATATCAGGGATTAGAAATCAGTTTTGGTGAAGTCGATAAATATTCTAATCAATTTGCTAATATGTTGATTGAAAATGGATTTCAAAAAGGAGATGTAGTTGGAATTAATTTAGCAAATATCCCTGAATATGTATGTTCTGTTTTAGGCTCACTTAAGGCGGGATGTATTGTTTCAGGAGTTAGCCCTTTAATGTCTGAAGTTCAAATGCATTATCAATTAAATGATCTTGGAACGGGTGGTAAAAAGGTAGCTTTAGTCACTCTAGATGCTATTTTTCAACATAGGTTGACCAAAATTGCTGATAAATTGCCGCAACTTAAAGTTGTAGTTGCAACGAGTGTAATTGGTTCATTTTCTAAAGAGGATCAAGCAAAGATTAAAGCTGTAAGAGAAATCCCCTCTGGAGAGGTCACTCCTTTGGAAGGAAAAACAGTTTATAATTATCAAGATGATGTTTTAACAAAATTTTCAGCCGATTTACCCAAAGTAGATCTAATTCCTAATGATATAGGTTGGATCCAATACACTGGGGGCACAACAGGGCCTCCGAAAGGTGCTATGTTAAGTCATAGAAATTATGTCTCAAATATGAAAGGTATTATTACTTGGCTCCAATGGGAACGAGGAGAGGGAGTATTACTATCAGGATTTCCTATGTTTCACATCGCTGGCTTAACAGTGTGTCAAGGAGCTCTTTATAATGGTATGAGTCAAGTTATTATTGCTAATCCTCGTGATGCACTCCATATTTGTAATGAAATGAAGAAATATAAACCAACAATGTTAGTAAATGTACCTTCTTTATATCAAATCTTAATTAATTTTCGCAAATTTAAAAGGCTAGATCATTCAGATTTAAGATTGTGCATCTCTGCTGCTGCACCATTCCCAAAAGAGTCCCAAGAAAATTTGGAAAGCATAGTAGGCGAAGGCAAGTTACTGGAACTTTGGGGAATGACTGAACTTTCACCAGTTGCGAGTATGAATCCTTCTATAGGCACGAAAAAATTAGGTACAGTAGGTTTACCATTTCTGAATGTCGATTTAAAGATTGTTAATCCTG
>JAEOTW010000220.1 GCA_016839655.1 Promethearchaeota archaeon
CGGCTGTAACCCGCTGACATGAACGTGGAATCCCTAGTAATCGTGTGTCATCATCGCACGGTGAATACGTCTCTGCTCCTTGCACACACCGCCCGTCGCTCCATCCGAGTGTGCTAAAAATGAGGTCTGGTCATAATGGTCACATCGAGTTTCTAGTATGCGAGGAGGGAGAAGTCGTAACAAGGTAGCCGTAGGGGAACCTGCGGCTGGATCACCTCCTATTTATTCTTTATTCAAAACATGGCTTTTCTCAGGTGAGTTCTTAATAAACTTTTATTTATTGCTGCTAAATTTTTGATTAAAAGCATTGAATTAGTCATTAGAAAAATAAAAGATTTTAATTGTTGAAATTTCTAATATAAATAAATAATATTCTTAAAAAGGGCCTGTAGATCAGTGGAAGATGGTTTGGTTTAGTTTCGTACTAACCTTTAACGCTTGACTTGCATTCAAGAGGTCACGGGTTCAATTCCCGTCAGGTCCATTTTTCTTTATTTCAGAGAAGTATTTTGGAATGTTTTGGATGAATTTAAAATTTAAAGGTTATTCAATAATCCTCTTGTTTTTGTCACGATTTTAGAAAAGATTCACTCCTAAAATCAGAAATTTTTTAATTATTCATTAAATATTCATTATAAGTATGAAGTTACATGGATTATTAATGTTGATACTGCTTTTCTTATTTCAAGCTGCTAATGAGACGATTATTGATATATATAGATTCATCTTAATATTTTTTGGAATCATATTATTAATTATAATTCTTGCCTATATTCTCTTAACTTCAAAACAAGATTAGCGGATGGATTATTTACTTCTTGATGTCACTATTTTGACAATATCTCCATCTTTAAGTTCATAATTTTCTCCAAGTCGTTTTTTTGTAATAGCATCAATTCCAAACATAAAACTTTCTGCTAATTCCGTATGGATTTTATCTCTTACAAAATCTCTGAGAAGAGTTCCTTTTTCCACTAAAAATGCATCTGGTAAAATATTTCCTTTATTATCTGAATAAGAATTAATATCTGAGACAGGGTAAACACAAATTTGATTTGCTATAGTTACTGAAGCATAATCTAAAGCATTTTGAATTCCTGTATTCTTATATGTTTTTAAAATTTTACTTTTTATTTTTTCGAGCATCTCTAATTCATTAGAAGTCAACTTGGTATTATCTAGAATCTCAAAATCATTAGAACCAGGAATATAGTTAATTATTTTTCGCTCATGATATTTTCTTAAAAAATGTTCGGCTAATGCGCTACAAGGGATAATTGGATCGACATAATTCTCTTTTAACTTCTCTAAATTCCTCTCGCTAATTTCTTTATCGATTTTATTAGCAACAACCAAAATGGGTTTAGCTATCTTTCTCAAAGTCTTTGAAAACTCCAAGAGTTCAACATCTGTCCAATAAGCAGGATTTTGATCTTTCAAATTTGTCTCTTTTAATGCTTGAACTATTTGCTGTTTATTTATCTTTACACCTGAAAGCCTATCATGTAATGATTCGACTAATTTTCTCTTCTCTGTTGAAATAGTTTTTGTAAATTTAGTCCAATCTTCTCGTTCGATGATTTCTTTAAACCAAAAATTAATTTCATTTTCTAAAAATACAATATCTTCATATGGATCATTTTCTCCCATAGACACTAATTTTCCAGATTTATCAAGAGAGCCTGTGATATCAACAATATGTAAAAGAACATCCGCTTTGATTAAGTCATTTAGAAATTTATTACCTAAACCTTTACCTTTATGAGCATCTGGTACTAGCCCAGCAACGTCGATTAAATTAATTGGTATAAAACGTATACCATCGATACATATGGAATTTTGTGGATTATCAGTTACACTTAATTTCTTACACACACACTTTGTTTTTAGATATGCTACTCCAATATTTGGTTCTATTGTTGTAAATGGTATTTCACTTACTTTCGCATGTGTTAAACAAGCTGCATTTAAAAATGTAGATTTTCCACTACTTGGTTTCCCAATAATTCCTATAGTTAATACCATATGTATATTGAATTTTGATCTCTTAAAATTATTCCTTTTTCTTTTGTAAATTATAAAGACGATTAATGTAATCTTCTAGCTTACTATATGATTCTAATTCAAAATTATTTTGGGGTATAGAATTCTCTAATTCAGAATTAAAAGTTGTTTTTGAGTAATATTGAGTCTGATTTTGTTTTGATTCTATTGATTTTAAGGATTTATCAAGAGAATTCTTTGAGACACACTTTTGTAGCTTCTTAATAGTGTTTTGAAGAAAATTGTTAAATTTTGTGGGTTTTTTTTTAGATATTGGTACAAAACTCGTTTCAACTTCATTTAAATTTTTTTTGTTATTATTCTTAATTTCTGAAACTGACAATGATTCATGTTTAATTAAAGGGACACTTAGTAGGAAAGGTTCTTTAATTGAATTTGTTCTTATGATACATTGACCTTCCTCCAAAATTGATAAAAAATTCTTCTTATCTGTATTGATATTTAATAGATCACACATAATCTCTTTTTCAATGTGATTTTTGAAGGTAAGAACAACACCATTATTCGCTAAGATTTCTTTACTAATATTTGGGCGTGTAGCTAGGGTTATTAAACATTCTCCTGTACCTCTCTGTAATAAAGCTATGTCCTCTAAATATGTTGTTAATTTACTCTTTTTTACTAAATCTTGTGGAGCAAAATATTGAGCATCTTCAATAATCGTGAAATGCTGGATTCCCTTATAATTATATGCTCCTTTTGTTAAATTCTTATCCCACAAATATTTTAAAATCATATTTAGAAAGAATAAGGCATCTTCCTTCTCGCCACCTAAACGTATAATTGAGCTAAGATCGAGTAATATATTTTTTTTGAACAAATCATTTAAAACAATTTCATTTTTACTTTCAAATAAATTTCTTAATGGCCCTATTGAGAATCTTCTTACTCTATTTTTAATGCTAATTAGAGTTTGGTTTAACATTGGGATTTGATTTTTATTCTTCTTAAGATAATCTTGACAAAAATATTCAAATCCTTTCCAACTTTGAAAATTTTTGCTTTCACACACTTTAACTAAGATTTCAACCAAAACTTTTTCCATTTGTGGAGAAAACTCAGCGTTCTCATCTAAAAATTTTCCGCTTTTCAAAATATCAAAAATTCTTTCAGCATGAATTATTGGACTTACTTCTCCAGGATTAAAAATATTAATAGAAAAATTTTCGCCAGGCCATAAAATGAGAACATTACTAATCTTAGTTTGTAGGAAGTGATATTCTCCTTTAAATTCAACTAGAAAGAAGGGAATCTTGTGAATTTTTGTAAAATGGATTAAAAAATTTTGGAGAAAATTACTCTTTCCTGTTCCAGTTGCCCCACATATAAACATATGCTTTTCAAGGTCCTTTAATGCCAAATAAAACTTTTGCTTTTTAGCTTTACCTTTAAGAATTCTACCAATAGGGACGTCTCCTTTTCTCTTACCCAACTGTGGGGGAATTTCAAGATCTATAATCTTCTCATCATTATGTAATAAACTTAGTAAAAAAAGAATAATTGAAGCACTATAGAAAATATTAGCTAGATTGAATAATATAGTTGGGATAAAATACCCTTGTTCTTTACCGATAAATGAATCAGAATTATTAGAAATAAAAAATGGTAAATTGATAATTAAAAATAAAGTAGTACATATTATAATTCCAAAAATCAACAGCTTAATTCGATTTAGATAATAATTCCTTCTTTTATATTTATAGAACACCAAATTAACACAGAATGATATTGAGGATAATCCTAAGAAAAATAAAATGGAAATCATGATTGAATAATTTATCTTAGTATTACTCTTCAATTTTAAAAACCTCTATAAATTTTGAAAAAGCCAAAAAATAAGCATTGAAATATTTTTCGTAAACTTTTTTAATTTTATGACTTAGAGATCTATATAAATAAAAATTTTTCATTAACAATCTAAAAAGTGAATAAAAGATGGCACAATTATCCGGTGTTCCAATCCTTATACTAAAAGAAGGAACTGAAAGAAAACGTGGGAAAGATGCGCAAAAAAATAATATAGCCGCTGCTAAAGCAGTTGCTGAAGCAGTAAGAACAACATTAGGACCTAAGGGCATGGATAAAATGCTAGTTGATTCCTTAGGAGATGTTACAATAACTAATGATGGAGCAACAATTTTAGACACCATTGATGTTGAACATCCTGCTGCGAAAATGATAGTAGAGGTAGCTAAAACTCAAGATGACAAAGTTGGAGATGGCACAACAACCAGTGTTATAATCTCAGGTGAGTTATTAAATCTTGCCGAAGAGTTAATGGAACAATCAGTTCATCCTACAATTATCTGGAGAGGGTATAGGAAAGCTTTAATCAAAAGTAAAGAAATACTTCAAGATTTAGCAACAAAAATAGAATTTAGCGATACTGAGACTCTAATGAAAGTTGCAGAAACTTCAATGAATAGCAAATTAATCGCTGGTGTAAAAAATCATTTTGCAGACCTCGCAGTTAAAGCTGTAAGTCAGATTAAAGAAGATCGTGGAAGTAACGTTATGGTTGATTTGGATCAAATTCAAATAATTAAAAAAGAAGGAAAAAGCCTTTTAGATACAACTATTATTGATGGAATAATTGTAGACAAAGAAGTAGTTCATCCTATGATGCCAAAGGCTATTAAAAATGCTAAAATCGCTTTAATCAGTGCTTCATTAGAAGTGGAAAAAACAGAATTCGACGCAGAAATAAGAATTCAAACACCTGATCAAATTAACAAATTTCTTGAAGAAGAAGCTAATATGCTTAAAAATCGTGTATCTAAATTAAAAGAAATTGGTGCTAATGTCGTATTTTGTCAAAAAGGAGTTGATGATAAAGCACAAAATTTTCTTGCTAAAGAAGATATAATTACTGTTAGAAGAGTCAAGAGATCAGATATGGAGAAATTAGCGAGAGCTACAAATGGTAAAATTATAAATAATATTTTCGAAATCAGTGAATCTGACTTAGGAGCAGCTGGAAAAGCGGAGGAGAAAAAAATAGGTGAAGATAATATGATCTTCATTTCAGAGTGTGCAGATCCAAAAGCAGTAAGTATACTGATACGAGCAGGAATTGAACATGTTGTTGATGAGGCTGAAAGAATGTTACATGACGCATTATCAGTAGTAAAAGCAGCGATCGAATTACCCTTCATTTTACCTGGTGGTGGAGCTTCTGAAATTGAACTAGCAAAAAGATTAAGAGCATATGCCAGATCAATAGGAGGAAGAGAACAGCTAGCAATTGAAGTCTATGCTAATGCTTTAGAAATAATTCCAAAAACTTTAGTTGAAAATGCAGGGTATAATCCTGTTGACTTAATAGTTGAACTAAGGTCTAAACATGAAACTGAAGTAGGTAAATCATTTGGTATCAATATTGATTCCGGTAAACCTGATGATATGGTCAAATTAGGCGTTTTAGAACCACTATCAGTTTTAACTCAAGCTGTTCAGTCTGCAACTGAAGTTTCTTCTATGATTCTTAAAATTGATGATGTTATAGCTGCATCTGGTCTTTCAAAAGGTCCTGAAGAATAATTAATATAATGATTTTTTATTTCTTTTATCTTTTTTTTTAAAATGTGTTTATTTCTTTGAAAGTTTTCCCCCAAGAAAATTTTGAGAGAATTAAATTAGCCAAATCGAAAAATTTTGTAATATATAATGCTGCAGCTAATGCCTCAGCAGAACTTAGTTTTTCCCATTTACCATAATTCGTAGGATTTGCGGCTATTAATGGTGGTAATTTACGAGCGTTTTTAAAATCCAATTTTGTTAAATTCATAATATTATTCCAAGAGCAATCAATTACAATTAATCCATATTTAAGAACTATGTTTTTATCAAGATCAGACAATTGTTTATTTGCAAATGGATTTAGTATAACTGAATTAATTAAGTTTTTATCAATCTTACTAATTATTTTCACGAGATTAAGTCTGCTTAATTTAAAGCCAGTACATTTCTTCGGATCACATTCTCTATAATTAAGACAAAATAATTTTGGTATTTCTTTTGTTGAATTAGTACTATTCATAGCCAAATTCTTAAAATCAGTTAATAAAGTTATAAATTTATTAATTTTTTTTAATCATACTTAACACTTGTAAGAACATTTATAGATTTTATAAAATTCTCAGTTGTTTGTTCTTCACCTAGTATTTGCAAAATCGAATTAATAATGTTCCGTGCTTCACAAATAACAGGTATTCCACCATAAGTCAATCTAAATAAACCAATAAAAGATATAATTTCAACATTTGAAGTATTTTCAAGAGTAGAGAATTTAATTTTTCCTGAAGGACACGCTATTAAACCATAAAAATTTTCAGAATTATCTCCTGAAATTGCAATATAACATAAAAGATCTCCCATAGAGCTTCCTCCGGATTCTTCCTTCATTTTTTGAAAAGCAACATTAGCACTTGCTGAGAAAGCTTCAATTGATATAGGTAAATCTTGTCCACTAATATCCTTTGCATCTAGAGTTAAACCTGAAGGATTAACTAATCCATATCGAATAAAAACAGGGTTCTGAACAGAATCTAAGATTTTACTTATGGAAGGTAATGGATTTGTAGGATCAATAATTTCGGGTTTATAAGATGAAAATGGAACTTCTGAGCCCATTCCAAATAAATAAATCGCACTACGGACTTTATCACAAAAAATTTCTATCGCCCTTTCAGATTCATCTCCACTTCCAAAAAATTCACCTAACTTTTGTTTTAGATAATACATGGCTGTAGCTAAATTATCTGCGTCTATAGGCCATTCTTTATGATAATCATGCACAATAGTTAAGAGAGTTTCATTAATTCTAATAGTAACTAAACACACTTTGTCGAAATAAGAAAATGATATAACTTGATCCTTAATATTTAAATCTTCCCAATTTTCTTCACTTGCAGAAAAAGCTGCTGAAGCTAAACTTGTGATTTGATTTGGATTTAACTCAATATCACTTTTTCTTCCTATTTTTGCTATTGAAAGACCATTCTGATCACATAAAATAACCAAAACAGTACCTTCTGAAGCACGTAGAATAGAAGTCAAATGTTTTATTAAAGATTCTCTTACACTCATTGAATCAACCAAGAATTTTTTATATTATATCTTTCAATTAAAAATTATGTATTATGTATAATAATAAATTTTTTTCTTTTAATTCAATCGTATTTAAGTTTTCATCCGATCATCAGAAATTTTTTTATTTGTAATAATTTTAATTAAATATTAAAACTGTTTTATATTATTTTACTGCGGGAATTGCCAAGTATGGTCAAAGGTGATAATGTAGTTGATCTAATACCGACTATAGGCGGTGGACTTAGAATCCATTCTCATAGGAGTTCGGGAGTTCAAATCTCCCTTCCCGCATTGTTTAAACTTTTATTCATAAAATTTTTAATCCAAAATAAATTAAGACATTCAAACTATTTAGTAGATAATTAAAAATCAACATATTAAAAACTAATTTATCTATATAATTTTCAAATTTATCTGCTCCCGTAGTGTAGTCCGGCCAAGCAATAAATATCTAAGAATAAATACTTGAATGCTAGGCTTTCACCCTGGTGACCCGGGTTCGAATCCCGGCGGGAGCATTACTCTTTTTAAAACTATTCTTTATAACCGAATCAACTAATTTAGGATTTAGAAATTTGAAATAAAAAAAAGTACTATTCTCAGAAGTATTGTTTAGAAAAGATTATACAATATAAATTTGAAGAAAAATAAGCGCCCCCGGCATGGTTATCGTCATGTTCAGAGATTGAACATCGATATCGAACATGCGACCGCCCGGTTAACTTCCGGAGGTATTTCTAAACCTTAAATACCTAAGCCGGGTGCTTTTGGCACACCTTTAAGGCGGGTGCTCTACCTAGCTGAGCTACGGAGGCACAATTATGATATTTCTTCTGATATATAAATTTATTAAATATAATATTTAGCTTTTTCTCTATTATTTAAAGGGTATATAAAATAAATTCATAAATTCAATGAGATATTTTAAATTACTCTGATTGAGCTGCATAATAGATCAGCCATTTTGCCATAGCTTGAAATGATTCGATGATATTAATGTTATCTTTAGATGAACAGAATACACATTGGTTACATTTTGCTTTCGTAGCATAATCATTAGCAATATCAAAATCTACCTCATGATTTTGAAGATCCCATTTCATCCCGAGCAGAATTATGGGGATAAAACCAGCTTTTTGACGTATTATTTTTAACCATTCAGGTATTTCTCTAAAAGTATCATAATCACTAATATCAAAACAAATAAATGCACCACTAGCTCCTTTACAATAATCAGGTAACAGTTCACGAAATCTTTTTTCACCAGCGAAATCCCAAAGTTGCATTTTAACAGCTTCACCACTGTCTAGGGTTTCAGCTTTAGTATGAAATCCCGCACCTATCGTCATCTTATATCCTTCTTCGAATCTACCCGTGCAATACCGAGTGATCATGGCAGTTTTTCCAACACCACCAGCGCCAGCGACAATTACCTTAAAAATCCATGAGCTCTGCATTTTAATCAATTATATAAAAATTCTGCCATAAAGAATAAGCTTATTGATAAATAATAAAAATTTTGCTTTAAATACTTTTTTGGTTCAAAATTCATTGCCAAATTTTTTAAAACAAAGATCTTAGATCTCAAACAATCTGAAAAGAAATTGTTAATTAATAAATTACACCAAATGAATTTGAAATATTTTATCAAAACTTCTCTCTGAAATGAAAAAGATTTTTATAAGATTTTATTCTATTATTTTTTAGATTTAAATTTTATAAAGTTTTAACAATAAAGGTTGTGATAAGAGAGTATTAAAGACGACGACATTTGTGCTATATGTAGTTTTCCAAAAGAACTATGTATATGTGATAGCTTGAGTGCTGATGAGCAACAAATAGTGATCTCTAATGATACGAGGAAATGGGGGAGGGTTGTTACCGTTGTTAGATTTGTCGGTAATTTCGATGTAAACCTAAAGAATATTTTGACAAAAGCTAAAAAAAAATGTGCTTCTGGGGGAACTGTTAGGGATAATGGAGTTGAGCTCCAAGGTGATCATCGGTTTAAATTGAAAAAATTTTTAATTGATCTCGGATTCCCTGAGGAAAATATTCTAATTCAAGAATAATCCTCTCACACGATTGACTATCAAATAAATTGAGAAAATTGGAAAACTGTAGTATTATATAGATTAATAATAAACTAGTTTAGTATAGTTTTTATGAATCCAGTTATTTATAAAGTAATCTTTAGGGCACTTGAGCAATTTGAAAATAGAAACCTTACTTTAAGCTTTAAAAATTTAGAATTTAATAACCCAATATCTCTTCCTAATAGATTCCGAGAATTTAGAGACACAAGTGGAAGTATTGGTCACGTTATGAATTTTCAAAATATTGAAGAAGTTCTAATAATTGGAAATCCATCAGTAGAATATTCTTACAATTATTATCTTGTTATATTATGCACATCTAAAGAAGATGGGAAAAAAAGAGGATTTTTAATTGGCAACGTGAAAAATCTAGGAGATATTATCATCGGTGTTTGGCCTTTTAATATGCACCTTAATAATTTAACACGAGAAAATGTATTAAATTCATTTAAAGATATTATAGAGAATCCTGATAAATTTAACAGTATTTGTCTAATTACTCAATGAGGAAGATCTTTAAGAATTAAATTTTAATTTCTTTCATTACTTGTTCTAATTCTTCATCAATATTAATATCTTTAAAATCATAAACAGATATCTCATATTGGTTTGAAAAATCACTAAATTTGGCTCTTCCCTTAATAATAATATCTTTTCCTAAGAACTCAGAGGATTTCTTTTCAAGAAATTTCTCAAATTCAGGAGTTTCTCTAAGCTGTACAATATTATTTGTTTTAACTCCTAATAATTTTTCTGCTAAATCTCCCATAAAAGTACTCCTAATTGTTCCGGTTCCATCATCAATAATTAGGTTTAAAATCATACGATATTCAGTCTCTTCTTTTTCATCACAACTACAATTTTCAACCTTCTTCATACAATTCTTACAAGCTTCATAGACAGTAATTTTATTAAGATCCTTTGCAATAAAACCTTTTATTTCAATTGTACCTGGAGTATTAATTGTGTCGATTTTTATGTAATTGCCAGAAAAGTTAGATAGTCTCTCTTTTCCAGACACTTCAATCCTTTTTAGGTTTTTTATCTCTAAATCAATTAACTCCAGCGAGGAATCATTAATTAAAGAGATCTCATTCCTATTTGAAAAATTACTATATTTCACCAATACATTTGTCAATGATAATCCTTGTCCAGCTGTCAATAGTTTTGAATATTCTTCCGCTTGTTCACGCCAGAGTGTGACCCTAATACCATCAGTATTATCACTAATAACAAATCCTAATAAAGATACCTGTTCTCCAGTTTTTAATGATATTGACTTTAAATTATCAACTGAAGTTATAATACCTTTAAATGAAACCACACCACTCCTTTTCTGAAGTTGTTTAACATTTTTTATAGAATCTCCTTTAATATCCAAACCTCCAGTCTTTTTTTTAATATCTGTGTTCCTATTAGCTGTGAGCTCTATAGTTTTCGAATCTAAAGTACTTAATCGAGGATTTAGGTTAGAAATTGATAATACATCATTAATCTCTAATGCATTTAATTTTTCAGTATCTTCATTCCAAAATGTAATCCTAATGGATCCTGTTGAGTCTAATAATGTTAAGGATTGTACATTTCCTATTTCACCATTTTTTCGAGTAAATTCCCTTTTTGGATAAAGCTGAATAATTTTTCCTTCTATTGATAAAGAATTAAGATTTAAGTTGATATCGCTTATATTAATAGATTTGAATGTAATTTTCGGGTATTTTTTATAGTCAACATCTTCTGGTGATAAAAGTACCTTCCCATAACTTCCCACATGAATCTCCATATTTCCATACTTCCCTTTTTTTGCACTGCCGTTAATAATTTTAATTAATTCATTTTTTTCAAAATTAGGTTCAGTAAAAATTTTTACTTGATTATCCCAAAGCACAATACGAGCATCTCCAGTATTATCATTCAATAAAAATGAACCTACATATCCCTTAGAGCCATCATTTCTTTCAAAACTATTAACATTATAAATTTCTTTGATCCTCCCATATAGTGTAATGTTTTTCATATTTTGAGTAATATCTGAAATAAAAATTTCAATTTCTTTTAATAATTCTTTATTTTCTCCTTTAATATCAACTCCTAACTCTTTAGCAATAATAAATAAAGCGCCCTCATCAGAGATTAATCCTTTTAATTCATTCTTCTTATCTTCAACTAGATTCTGAATTTCTTTCCTTGTTAGACCTGTATCTTCAATAATTTTATTAACATAAACTTCAGTTTTCATTTCAATCACAATATATAAAAAATTTGTTTTAGTTCTAAAAATATTTTAGTCTGGATTATTTAAAAAAAAATTTATTTAATTGTAATTAAAAAAAGGTATTCTTTTAAAAATAAAGAGTATTAAGTAAAGGTAATTTTTCATATCTCAAAAAAGAAAAATTATTAAAGTTATATAATGTCTGTAGAACCTATTTAAAGTTTTTAATGAAAGAATTAATACTATTATAAATGAAATCGTTTAAAATTATCCCTGTCATAGATATTTTAAAATCTACCGCAGTACATGCCAAAAAAGGAGAAAGAATAAATTATAAGCCATTAAAATCAGATTTATTTCAATCATCTAACCCTGTAGATATTGTTAGAACTATTAAAAAGAAATTTAATTTTGATGAATTTTATATAGCAGATTTAGATTCCATTATAATGGGAACCCCAAATTTACAAATACTAGATAATATACTAGATATTTCTAAAATTGAATTAATATTAGATCCAGGGATAGTTGATTTTAAAGGAGTTAACCGTTTTAAGGACTTAAAAATTAAAAGTCTAATAATTGGATTAGAAACTATAAAAAGTTATAAAGTTATTAGTCAAAGTTTAGAAATCCTTAATCCAGAGAAAATTATTGTCAGTATTGATATGTATAAAGGACAGATTTTAACAAAAGCTAAAGATATAAAAAGTCAAACTCCAATTGATATTGTAAATAAAATTGAAACTTTAGGTATAAAAAGTATAATTCTATTAGATTTGTTTAGAGTAGGTCAGAAAATTGGAGGAATACCAGCACTTTATATGGATATTTTAAATAATTTTGGTGGAGATATTATTGTTGGTGGTGGGATAAAAAATATTAAAGATATCTTGGATTATAAAGACAATAACTTCTCAGGTATATTGATAGCCACAGCTTTATATGATGGGACAATAAATGGTGAAAAATTAAGGAAATTGAAGTAAATTAAGGAATTTTAATCTATAAAAATTACTCCTGTGCTTGAGACATTTAACGATTTTTTACATACCGGACAAGTTTGTTTCATTCTAACCCAATCTGTCAAATGATCCTTGTGAGCTTTGGCTTCACATATAGGACAGCCAGTTACTTCATCAAAAATCTCGATATTTTTTCCACATACAGAACACTTAGTTTTAGATGCAGTAGCTATTCTTATTAATCCCTTTTTAATATCTAACGTAACATTTTCAGTATTCTCTGCATTGGGGTTAATTTGTTTTAACTCATCTTTTGTATCGACACAAAATATGGATCCTTCTGTATCGTCCTTCTTATTTCCAATCCAGACAACTTTACCTTTAAAATAACCTGAACCCTGATCCTCTAGTGATAAATCCAAGCTTCGATCTTCCATAACATAAGTTTGAATAACTTTTGTATATTTTAAATTTAAGTTTGACGATAATTGTTTAACTACTTCAATTGGTTCTTTAAATACTTCATTGGTAATATCCACTTTTGTAATTTCTTTTGGTGACATAATAAACTCGTGATTTTTTTTATATTTAATAAAAATGATTTAATTTAAATTTTTATATAAAATTATACAAAAATAAATGTTTTGGAATTCTTAGATGCAATTTAAAAATTATAAATCTGAATAAAATTTCTACTTCTTCGCTATATTCACATTTAATATCCTAAATAAATTTTTTAATATTTTTACATTATATAAGATATAACCTTGTCCCATAAAATTCGACTTTTAATTAGTCCTAAAACAATTGAAGAAGCTAAAATTATTGTGGCCAATCATATAGACTACATTGATTGCAAAAATCCTGATGAAGGATCACTAGGAGCAAATTTCCCATGGGTTATTAGTGAAATGAAGAAGTTAATTCCTCCTGAGAGTCCTCAACTCCTTAGCGCAACAATAGGAGATTTTCCAAATTTGCCTGGTTCAGCTTCATTAGCAGCCCTTGGCGCAGCGGTTTCTGGTGCAGATATAATAAAAGTTGGTCTAAAGGGGCCCAAAGACGAAAGAACAGGAATAGAACTAATGAAAAAAGTTGTAAAAGCTGTAAAAGATTATGATGATGATATTAGAGTTGTCGTTGCAGGATATGCTGATCGAATTAGGATGAAGACATCACCTGAATTTATGAGTATTCCTTCTATTGCTTTGGAATCAGGAGCGGATATTGCTATGCTCGATACTTTTATTAAAGATAAGAAAGGACTTTTTGATTTTTTATCTGTAGATCAACTAGTTCAATTTAAAGATAAGGCGAAAGATAGGAATCTAGATGTTGCATTGGCGGGGAACTTAAGGAAAAAAGATATTCCCTTACTAATAAAAATTTCACCTGATATAATAGGTGTAAGATCTGTTGTATGTGAAGGGTACGATAGAATGAATGGCTCGATCAAATCAGAGCTTATAAAAGAATTAAAAACAGAGATCTCTAATAATTATCTAGAAAATATGAACATCTTATAAGAAAGAGAAATTTTTCATAGTAAAAAAAACATTAACACTTAAAAGTGTCTATTTCTTTTTTAATAGAATAGATTTATTTCGTTGAATAGAAGTAGAAAAGGTATTTATTTCAGGTTTATAGGATTCCATCACATTTAAAACCTCATTTTCATTCTCTTTTCCACATATAGCATAAACTGACCGACCTAATTGATTCATACTAGCACCAATGATATCTAACTTATTTAAATCGTCAATTAATTCTTTTATTTCTGGTAAATTTAGAATATCTAGAATTTCTATATTCTTTACAAAATTAAGTGAAACATTCATAAACGTTTTAATATTTGGATTTTTAATTAATTTTTTTAGTGCTATTTTACCTGCTTCTTTTATCTTAAGATTTAAAACAGGATCAGTCAAAATCGATTTTGTATGAATCATCCCAAAAGAACCACACATAATTTTAATATTTTGTGGAGTGCTAATTCGTTCATATATACAAGGATATCCGGGTTCCTTAACAATTCCTATACCCCCATTTAATTGACCACAAACAGTTCCTAAACCTGTGTGGTTCACAACTTCTGCAATGTGTGCTATTCTACCTTTCTCATAATTCGATAACCCTAAATCAAATAAATTATTTAACCCAAATATCGTTCCTAATGCTCCAGCACCACTAGCACCATACCCACATCCAACAGGTAGATCAAAACTATGATTAATTCTCAATTTATAAGGCCTTTTAATTAATTTTTTAATATGATCTACAATGAAAGATGTTGTTTCAGCCTTCTGATTCATTTTATTTCCATTGATGTATATTTCTACCTTGAAGTCATTGTTTCTTTTTTGGTTTTCGGTTATAATTTCTGTTTTCCCTTTAGCACTAAGACAAAATCCTGCTCCTCTAGATCCAACTCTCTCGAGAGTGCTAATGCTAACTCCATTAATTTTATCAACAATCTCAAAAAATCCGGAGATTCTGTGTGGTACTTCCACTATTATTTTTTTAGTCCTTTTAGACATTAACCTAAAATAACTTAATTTATCTAATCCACTATATAATAATACAAAGAAGATTTCAATGAAAATATTATGAAAGGTAACAGTGTAATTAAAATAGGTGGGTCATTATTATTTACAGAGGATAAAGAACTTAATAGATCAAAGATTGAAAAATTCTGCCAAATTTTCAAAAAAAGCGATTATTCCGGACCTAATGTAATTGTATGCGGTGGCGGAATAATTGCAAGAGAATATATAGATGCTGTAAGATCTTTTCATGGAAATGAAGCATTGTGCGATACATTTGGAATAGATCTATCTCGTATCAATTCAAAATTGTTAATAGCTTCTTTTGAAGATTTCGCTTATCCATTAGTTCCAAAATCAATAGAAGAACTCTCAATGGCACTATTATTCAATAGAATTATAGTTATGGGAGGCTTACAACCAGGACAATCTACAACATCTGTTGCTCTTGAAGTAGCGGAGTTCATGAACGCTGAAGAACTTATAATTCTAACAGATGTTGCTGGAATATATGATAAAGATCCCAAAAAATATGACGATGCTAAAATGTTAAAAAATCTAACATATAAAGAACTACAGGAAATAATCATTAACACATCAGGAGATAAACAAGCAGCAGCAGGAGAATATCGAATTTTTGATGCTGTTTCTTTACAAATTTTGAAAAGAAGTAATATTAAAATCGTAATTATGTCAGGTAAAAATCTCAAAGAGTTTGAAAAATATTGGAATGGTAAAGTAGATATTACTTGTACTATAATTGCTGATTGAAAATATTTGATAAATTATTTTAATCTTCTAATTTTTATAATCCTATAATAACCCTGTTAAAATCGAGTTAAAAAATGTCTCAATCTTCATGGAAAGATCAAATTAAAAAAAAATGGGGCCCTCATAGCCATTGTCCTATCTGTGGTAAGGCTATGCCTACTGATAAGAAATTTTGTAGTCAAGGTTGTAAAGATAATTATTTTCAATCAGAGAGGAAACAGAAAAGAAAGGGAAGATTACAATGTATATTTTTAATTGTAATGCTAGCAGTAATGATGCTAGTGATGTTTATACTTCCAATGTTTGGGCAGGGATAACCAAGTTGGTCAACGGTGCCGGACTTTTATGGAATATAAATCTAATTAACCGGACTCAAGATCTATTTATTATTTTATCCGTTGATTAACATAATAAGTAATGGGATATCCGGTGAGATAGCTCTTCGTGGGTTCGAATCCCACTCCCTGCATTATTCTAATTTTTCTTGGATTGCTTCTAAATTATCATTTAGAAATTTCACTAATGGTTTTATAATATCTTCATCACTTTTTTTATTTTTCAAAAATAAAAGTAAAAGCACTGGTGCTTTTAGAATATTTGTTGCTTTTTCAGCTATTATAGTGCTTAATAATTTTGTATCCATGCCAAAAAGGCTATAAGAAGCTGTTGGTGATTTAATTCCTTCAATCACAGAAGGAGAGGATAATGTAACATTCCCAATTCCCATATCCTGTTGATCAGAAATTAACAAAAGAAAACTCTTATGTAATTTAAAAAGATTTAAATAAATTGTAGTTTCATCAATTTTAGTACTTGCTTTAGCTAAGAGTTTCATTATTAATCAATCAATCCCTTCTTCCTTGCTATTATCATTTATGTTTTATTACGAAGTATAAGATGTGAGCATTTTTTAATCAGGAGATATTACTACATCTGATAATCTTTGCCTTCGAATATCAAAATCATGATCAAGATGAATAGTTAAGCAATGCTGATCTTTATTTTTAAGATTTTTATGCACGTAACTTATAGGAACTACAGGTAATTCTGAATCCAATACTGACTTCTTAGGGACTGGAACAGGAATAACTGCTTTACATCGTTCGCAATTTACTAAAACAACTTTGATGTTTGGTGATTCAAATTTTTTCATTCTTTCTAATACATCATTAGATACTTTAGAAGTATCTAAAGTTAATTTTTCTTTTATTTTTGGTGCTTCGGGAACGACTGGGATATCTAATTTCAGATATTCTTTTGATAAATAATCTGAATCTTTTTCTTTCTCTTTTTTAGAAGAATTTTTTTTATTTTCAATCTTTTTATGTTTTCCATGCTCAATTGTTTTTTTACTCTCTTCTGAAATAACTGATTTGGTTGCATTATTTTTATCTTTTTTAGCCAAAAATCTCACACTATTTGTTAAATTGAATTTTTTTATTATTATGATTACCTATAGTATTAAAAAATTTATTTATTTGCAAAATGAAATTATCATTTCTGTCTATTTACAGAAAGGACAAAATAATTAATAAAGAAAGAAAAAGTTGCTAAAATACTAATGTACTAGCAATAGTTTAGGAGATATATGATTTAAGTTTGAGTTAAACCCCAAAAATTTGTCTTAACTCATTATATATCTTTGATAATTCTGAAATAATTTGAGCATTATTTTGCTGAAGATAGTAATTAATATAACCAGCTAAACCTTCACTATCCTTGATCCAATCAAGAAAAGATTGAATTTCACCTTTTAATTGAGGGTCTACACTTGGTCCTGCACCAACAGAAGAAGTCATTCCAGTAGATGCGGCTCCACCCATTTGAGTTGCTTTTTGTCCCATTTGAGCAGATCCGTTCATATACGGTCCTTCTGTACTCATAGATCCTACAGCTCTTTGAACGTCCATTATCGCCCCACGAGCATCTCCATCTGGTTGAAGATAGCAAACTAGTTTATGTTCCTCATCTTTAGCAGCACAAATACTTCCTTCACCTTTTAAAGATATAGCAACTAAACGTTCGGTCTCCATCTGCAACATCGAATATTTCACTCCAGAAACCATTATGAATTGAGCATTTTGACCTCTCCAACTTGATACTATTCTATCAACATCTCCGCTAATATCCCAATTATCTGTTGTATAAACAATTTCTTTCCCTTTAATTACTGCTGCTGCTATAATGTTAGGATCTCTTTGCATCAAATTATAAACCGCGGTTGCAGGATCTACTGGCATCTTTTTTCCTCCTTCTTTTGGTACTTTTTAAATATAATAATATCTAAAATCATTTAGTTTTGTTATAAAATAATTATATACTAATTTATTAAAAATTTATCGATAACATAATTTTATTGTATTTTTTCACTTTTTTTATATTAATTTTCCCGAATTTTAGTTTATTATAATATGTAATTTGGTAAAGATCTGTTAGAGAAATTTGTTTACAATTATTTTCAAAGGATAATCTATTCTTATACTCCAGGCAATGATCAAAGAATGTTTTCCTAAAAGCCCTTTTGATTTTTTAATTATAACTGGAAATTTTTCTTTAATATTAAATGACCATTTACGATGCCGACAAATTTATATCCGCAATTTTCCATAAGGGGGAAATTAAAAAAAAACTTTACTTCCATGAATATTTTCCCAACATAGTATATTAATATTACAGGTTGGGTATATTGATTGAGAAGCTCGGAGATAACAATGCTTTCCATAGGACTTATAATAATGTCGTATTATATTAATGATGAGAAAGAACTTATTAAAAATTTACAAACTAATATTAATTTCAAAAATAGTGAACTGAGTATTTTATTAATGGATAAATCCTCAAAACGCAAACATTTAAATGTGCAAGTTCAATTATGAAAATTAAAGAAGAGAATTTTTAAAGGGTTGGCATTATTGGATCTTACATTCCCTCAAAAAAATTTCACTTTATGTCCAGAATGTGGTAACGAAAATGTTATCTCAGATGAATCTCGTGGTGAGATAATTTGTAACGTGTGTGGTTTAGTATTAAGTCAAAGACTTATAGATGCCGGTCCTGAATGGCGAGCATTCACTTCTGAAGAAGCAAATAGGAAAGTGAGAGTAGGAGCTCCTACAACACTTACTTTACATGATAAAGGGCTAAGTACAATGATTGGTTGGAAGAATAAAGATGCATTTGGAAAGACAATCAGTCCAAAAATGAAAGCAGAGGTATACCGGTTAAGAAAATGGCATGTAAGAACGAGAACCAATAAGTCTATTGATAGAAATTTAGCTTATGCAATGAATGAGTTAGATAGATTTTCTTCACAATTAAATCTTTCGAAGGATTTAAAGGAATCTGCTGCCCATATTTATCGAAAAATGGCAAATAAAAACTTGATAAGGGGAAGATCGATTGAAGCAATGCTGATTGGCTCAATTTATTTATCTTGTAGATTAAATAGCATCCCAAAAACTCTAGATGATTTTATTGAGTTTGCTTCTGTAGATAAAAAAAAAGTAGCACGATGTTATAGATTAATATTAAAGGAACTTAGATTGAATATAAAAGTCTCCTCACCAATTAATTTCATTCCAAGGTTTTGTGCTGAATTAAAACTTTCTGGAAGAACTCAGAATAGAGCTGCTTCAATTTTAAAACTGGCTAAAAAATACCGTATTACAGCGGGGAAAGCACCTACTGGGCTTGCTGGTGCTGCTTTATATGTTGCTGCAATACAAGAAGGAGAAAGACGTACTCAAAAAGAAATATCTATAGCCGCTGGAGTTACTGAAGCAACTATCAGAAATCGGTATAAAGAATTAGTAAATCATTTAAAATTTGAAATAAATCCCTAATAAAATTCTCTTCTTTTAGTTTTTAAAATCAGTTAAACAATACCAACTTTTTAACATAATAATTAGAATTAACGAACTTTAATTCGTTTAATTACATCTGGTCTTTTCTTATATAAAATACGAAATCCACAGTGAGAACATTTAATACCTGGAAGAGCACTTAATTCTTTTTTGCTGACTTCCTTCCCGCAACTCTTCCTAGCACACACATAATTCATATTTAATTAAATTAACAATGATTAAAATACTTTTTCCTTAATTCCTTGAAGAAAAAACAGCTAACCAGTAAAAAGAGGTAATAATAAAATAAAATCCTTTAAATATATAATGACTTTCGTTTATCCTCTGTATCTACAACTTGCAGAGAATCAAGATCTTTTTCTAGTTGATCTCTTTTTAATTGAAGGTTTTTAGTAATATCCTCAATATTTTCTAAAGAATATTTCTTCTTTATCGGAAGAGTAAAAGATTTTTTAAGCATTTCTAGGAGAGTAATTGAAGCTTTCAAATCTGTTATATCTTCATTAATCATAGCAATATTATCTGTTTCTGCTAAAAAAACTAGTCCATCAATGTTAAACCGAGCTTTTGCTAATGTTGGAATTAATCCATTCGCGCCAATAATAACACCTTTTTGTATCTTTTGACAATTACTTTCTACCAAATAATGAGTTAATAACTCTTGGTTAGTAGAACTAAGAAAGATAGTTGGGAGTTTTGAGTTAATCTTTCTACTACTAACTGGATATGCTCCTAAGGCAATTATTAATTTGATTCCATATTGATGAATAAGTTCAGTAAGAAAATTAGATATTTTATATATCCCTTTTGGAGTAAGACTTTGGGCATCGGCTGTAATTAATACTAAATCCCTCAACTCGTTCGGGTCTTTCCAATATAAAATTTCCGCTTTAGGAGCTGATAACAAACTTTCATCTACGATAGCTCCTGCAGGATAATCATCAAAAATGATGTCAACTAAATTCTGGGCATTAAGTTGACCGATTAGAGAATCTAAAGCAAATTTGCCAACATCAGCGATACCCGGCATTCCTAAAATACAAATTGGCCTTATAAAATCTTCTTTTTCTAAATTGTCATGTTTTATAGTTCGTATTCCTTCCATAAATTAAACCTTATAAGTTAAAAATTGTCTCTAATAATAGGGTGAATTTATCAATTTAAAAACAATGTATTATCCTAGTAGACACAAGATTTATTGTAAAAGTAATATAAACATATTATCGAAAAATTAAATTGATGGATTTATCTTATTCTCCTTGTTAAAAAAAAAAAAAATTTGATGATGTTAGAACAGTATAAATGTAGATTGTGCGGTACGTGTTGTCATGAAGTTCCTGGTGATTATGTAAAAAGAATTCCAATCTATCCAGACGAAGCAGACAAACTAATTAATATTGCTAAAGAGCGTAATGTTGAATTTAAGATTATTGAGGATTTGGTGTTTCCAGATATTAAGAATGAAAAAATACTAATTTTAACTTATCGTATAAGATTAGATAATGAAAATAAAGGATGTCCTTTTTATAATAACCAAAAAGGATGTACTGTTCATGCCTCTAAACCATTAGCTTGTCAATCGTATCCTCTAGCCTTAAAACGTGTTGATGCTTTTAATTTTGAAATTTCAATTGATCCTTTATGTAATTTTGTAATTGAAAATTACAGTGGATTAAGAAATTTGGATTTACAAAAATTGAAAGAAATATTTAAAGAAGAATATCCTAAAGCTGAAAATTTTTATCGAAAAAATAAGAAACTTATGCTTAAAATAAGAAAATTGGAGACATTAAAAAAGATAGTAATCCCTAGGAAGATAAGTCTAGAAGAATTTAATTCCTGTTTAAAACATTGGAAACGACAAGAAATTGTTGTTTAATCTATTGTAAATTCTTAAATTCTAAGTTTTAGATTACTTACAAACTCTTTAAATTCATCATCCTTCAAGATCACATTTTCAAATTTATTTAAAGCTTCACTAATTATTTGAGCTATAATATGTTTACAAAATTTACGCTTTTGCTTAATCACAACGTTTTTATAAAAGTCTTGACATGAACAATATAATTTAGGATAGACCATGTGCTCTTGATTTTCTCCTCTAGACGCCCAAACGATTCTATTTGATGGTTTATATATATATCTTATTATCCCTCTCTTTAAAACTTCTAGCACATTTGTAGATTTATCATGAAAAATTGCGTCTAAATAGGTAATGAATTCTTCATCAATTACCTGTTTTTTCTTGGCTTTTCTAAAAACTTGAAACAATAAATCTTTTGACATCCTATAAAATATTATTACGATTTAAAATTAAAAAGGATCGGTAACTCTTTGAATCATATTTTATATCTCCCAACTAGATTTTTTCCTTCAATATCTGGTGCTGAATTTTATTTTCAACGGATGGCAGAGATTTTGATATCAAAATTTAAGTATAAAATAGACATATTCACCTCAAATGCTATAGATTTTAAAGCTTTAAGAAATTCTGATGGGAAAACAATAAGTCGTAATGATAAATATTTCGACCAAGTAAATAATTTATCAATAAATAGATCTCCTGTAAATTATAATTTGTCTATACAAGAAATTCTGAATAAACTAAAAAACATTTCTGCGTTTCGGGAATTAAATTTAGATGATAAATCTCTTGAATTGTTTATAGAAAATGGGCCTTATTTAGAAGAATTATTAGAATTTTTGTTAAATAAACGAGACATGAATTATGAATTAGTTCATTCTACTTTTTTCCCATATTTCAATTGTATTATCAGTTTAATCATTGGAACTTTTATTAATATACCAAAAGTTTGCACCCCATTTTTCCATTTTTCCAATCCTCGGTATTCAAACCCTAAATTAATAGATGTTTTAAAAAAATTTGATCTACTAATTGCTTGTACAAATCTTGAGAAAAACTATCTAATTAGGAAATGTGCAATCTCAGAGGATAAAATAAAAGTCATACC
>JAEOTW010000221.1 GCA_016839655.1 Promethearchaeota archaeon
CGCATTATTTTACCACTTCTGGTTTTAGGTAACGCATCAGCAAATTGGATGACATCTGGTTGAAATACCGGCCCAATTTCTTGTCTAACATGCATTCTTATCTCTTTAGATAACTTAGCTGATTTTTCGACGCCTTGCATAAGAGTTACATAAGCCCAAATTGCTTGTCCTTTGATTTTATGAGGAAAAGGAGCAACGGCAGCTTCTGCAACACTCGGATGGCTTACAAGAGCAGATTCCACTTCCATAGTTCCTATACGATGTCCTGAAACTTTTATGACATCATCTAGTCTTCCAAGAATCCAATAATAACCATCTTCATCTCTTCGAGCTCCATCTCCAGTGTAATAATAACCCGGATACCTTTCAAGATATGTTGATTTAAATCTTTCTGTATCACCCCAAACATCTCTCAACATTCCTGGCCAAGGTTGTCCCATAGCAAAATATCCCCCTTCATTAGGTTCAGTTATTTCATCACCTTCCAAATCAAAGATTACAGGTTTTATCCCAAAGAACGGCATACAACACGAACCGGGCTTAGTTGGTGTTGCTGTAGCAATTGGGGTCATAATGAACCCTCCAGTCTCTGTTTGCCAATATGTGTCTACAATTGGGCATTTTTCTTTTCCAACTACTCTATGATACCATGTCCATGCCTCGGGATTAATTGGTTCTCCAACTGTTCCTAATACCTTTAAGGAACTAAGATCATGTTTATTTACTAACTCATCACCAAATCTCATTAAAGCCCTTATTGCTGTAGGAGCAGTATAGAAATGAGTAACCTTATGATCTTCACAAATTTGCCAAAACCTATCATTGTCAGGATAAGTAGGTACACCTTCATACATAAGAGTAGTTGCTCCATTAGCTAATGGTCCATAAACGATATAACTATGACCTGTAATCCATCCAATATCAGCTGTACAATACCAGATATCTCCTTCATGGTAATTAAATACAACTCTGTGAGTAAAGGATGTGTAAAGGATATAACCTGCTGTGGTGTGTTTTACACCTTTAGGTTTTCCCGTTGTTCCACTTGTATATAAAATAAAAAGCGTATCTTCAGAATCCATAACTTCAGGCTCACAATCTTCACTCATACCTTCTATGAACTCATGATACCAGATATCCTTATCAGTATGAGGAACTTCGTTTCCTGAACGCCTTACAACTATAACATGTTCTATTGTGCGAACATCATCAATTATTTGAACAACATCAGCCATCTTTGGATAAAATTTTCCAGCTCTTACAGTCTCATCACTAGTAAATAGTAGTCTTGAATCAGAGTCTTTAATCCTATCTTTTACAGCTTCTTTAGAAAATCCCCCAAATACAATTGAATGAATTACTCCAATTCGAGCACATGCTAACATTATAACTGCTAATTCTGGTACCATTGGTAACCATATTGTAACTCGATCTCCCTTTTTTAAGCCGAGTTTTCTCATTCCATTTGCGACTTTATTAACTTCATTCAAAAGTTCACTATATGTATAAGTTTTAGCTTTACCAGGTTCATCAGCTTCCCATATAATTGCTAACTTGTCTCCATTTCCTGCTTTCACATGACGATCTAAGCAGTTAAATGCTACATTTAGTTTTCCACCTACAAACCATTTTCCTGGAAATAAATCTGTTTTTTCCCATACTTTTTCAAAAGGTTCTATCCATTCAAGAGTTTTTGCTTGGTCTCCCCAAAATCCTTCCATATCTTCGATTGATTGTTGATAAAGTTTTTTGTATTCTTCCTTGGACATTCCTTTTGCTACAAATTCGGAATTTAAATCTTTAGGATCAAAAATTCGAGTCTCAGTTAAAATACTTTCCATTTTTTTGTCTTTTTCGGACATTATACTTCACATTTATTAGTTTTTTTCGCTTAAAATTATGTATATTTATTAATTAACTAAATTCTTTAAAAATTTTAAAGATTTCTTTCCACCCTCATCATTCTTAAAGTTTTTGGTTTAATATGAACAAGAGGGAATCAATTGAAGATTATTTTGTATTGTTTTTAAACCTTTTATTTATAAATCAATTAAAATAAGCGTTATTACATGGGATATGATAATCTAGATGTTTGAAATATTAATTTTTTATTAAAGAAATAAATACTTAGATTGAGAAGAAATATATTTTTTAAACCCATTTTATTTAAACTTTCAAATACAATATAATAGTGATATTTTTAATTGAACTTGATATGTTAAATATTATTTATACAAGAGAAAAAACAATTTTGAGGGAGTGAATCTAATTTTTGACTTTTAATTGGAGAGAAAAGTGGAAAGATAAGGAAATTCTGGCAACAGAAGCAATAGATAAAATAATACCTGGAAATCGCGTTTTTATTGATTCTGGATGTGCTGAACCGCAATTATTAACATCAGAATTAATAAAAAATTCAGAAAAGTTAATCGATACTGAAATTCTTCATTTTTTAACAATAGGACCTGAAAAATATTTTAAGGATAAAGCTGAAGATCTTTTTAGACATAATGCGTTTTTTATAGGAAAGACTCTACGTGAGGAAATTAATAAAGGGCAAGCAGATTATACCCCTATTTTTACAAGTGAAATCCCATCTTTATTTCTCTCAGGTAGGAAACATATCGATGTTGCGCTTATACAAGTTACGCCCCCAGATCCTAATGGTTTTTGCTCTTTAGGGATTAACGTGGATATTGCGAAACCAATAGCTCAATCAGCCTATTTGACTATTGTTGAAATTAACCCCCAAATGCCTCGAACTTTGGGAAATAGTTTCATACATATGAAAGAAATTGATTTTTTTGTCTTTAATGATACTCCATTACTAGAATTTATTTTTGATGAGCCTGATGAGATAGCTGAACGAATTGGAAAAAATCTAGGATACATAATTGAAAACAAATCTACGATTCATGTAGGTTTTGGTGATCTTCCCAATGCGGCTTTAAAGTATCTAAGAGATAAAAGAGATCTGGGTATGCATTCTCATTATATTACTGATAATATTATCCCTCTAATTGAGAATGGGATGTTAACTTGTAGAAAAAAAAATTTTCATCCTGAAAAAATTATTACAAGTTTTGCTTTAGGATCTAAAAAATTGTATGATTTTGTAGATAATAATCCCTATATAGAATTTTATCCCTCTGATTATGTTTGTAATCCTAGATATATTGGAATGAATAAAAATATGGTTTCAATAAATTCAGCACGACAGATCGATTTAACAGGACAAGTAAATGCTGCTACTGAAGGTTACAGTTTTTATTCGGGATTAGGCGAGACTATTGATTTTATGAGGGGTGCGGGATTTTCTAAAGGGGGAAAGCCAATTATAATAATCCCATCGACATCAAGAGATGGTAAAAAATCACGTATAGTACCTCATTTAGATGAAGGTGCAGGAATATTGCTATCTCGTGGTGACGTTCATTATGTTGTAACTGAATGGGGTGTGGCTTACATTCATGGTAAAACAATTCGTGAAAGAGTGCTTGAACTTATTTGTATAGCTCACCCAAAATTCCGGCAATCACTTTTAGACGAAGCAAAGAAAATAAATTATATTTTTTCTGATCAAATGCTTCCATGTGATGAAAACGGTCGAATCTGTTTATATCCTTCTGAATATGAAACTATTTTCACAACAAAACATAAAGAAAAAATAAGTATACGCCCTGTAAAAACTACTGATGAACAAGTGCTAAAAGAATTATATTATTCATTAAATGAAAGGGATAGATATTTAAGATTTTTCGAACTTAGAAAAGAATTCACTCATTCAAAAACTCAGAGTGAAGTAAATATAGATTATGATAACGTTTTCTCACTAGGCGCATTTATTGGGGATATTGGAAAAGAAGAAATGATAGGAAGTGCCACCTATTATTTAAATCCTCAAATGAATATGGCAGAATATAGCTTTTTAGTTAGAGAAGATTATAGGGGAAAAGGTATTGGGACTTTTTTATACCAACATATAATTATTATTGCTAAAGAGAAAGGTATAAAGGGATTCTATGGAAACATTCATATCCAAAATAAGGAAACAATTCGCGTTATTCATAAGGGAGGTTATACCAAGATAACACCCCCAGATATTGGCGAAAAAGAGCTTTTTTACAGAGTCTTCTTTGATAAACAAGATGCAATTAAATAATTTATCCATATTTTTATTTTTCTTCTTTAATTATCATTCTTGTTATGATATGAGATATAAAATTACAGATTTTCATGTTCACACTAGACCCTGGAGTACAGATGTAGCACAAGACGGCCCTACTTTTGAAGATTATATAAAAGTAGCAGAGGAAAATCAAATTAATGTCTGTTTTCTTGATCATTATGAGCTTTATTATGTAGAGAATGATAAGACTAATCCATTTTATAATGGAAGAATTAATGATTATCTTGAAGAAGTTGACATTTTAAAAGAAACATATGATTCCATACTCAGTGGGTTAGAAGTTGAATATTATGAGAATAAAGAACTCAAGCTAATGGAACTTATGGATGATTATGAAAAAGAATTTGATTTCATTGGAGGTTCTATCCACGAATGGATAATTGGATATCCTATTACAACAAAACCGGGATTGACAAAGCTACTGGAAAAAATACCGATGAAAAAAATTATTGATGATTATTTTGAAGTAAGTATAAAAATGATTAATTCCCAAATTTTCAAAAATATATGTCATCTCGACACTATCTTTCGCTATATCAATAATAATGATTTCATACCTAAAGATGATTGCGACGTATCTGATAATCGAATAATAGATTTAGGTAGATTATGTATAAAAAACAATTTGCGAGTAGAATTAAATTTATCTGGATTACGATTTCCAATAAAAAGATCATTTCCTTCTATGGAGGTGATAAAAATATTAAAAGAAGAAGGAGGAAATATATTTGTTGGATCAGATTCACATTCTTTAGATTATTTTGAAGAACAAATCCCTAAAGTAATAGAAGCTTATAAGGTATTAAATATACGTTAAAAAACTGAGATGTATAGATTATCATGGAACTTAAAGAATTTTCAAATAAAATTGATCAATGGGATCAAAAGATTATTTTAAAGTATAATGGATTTGGTGGTAGACCAGTTACTATCCTTCTTAGAATATTTTCTTTTTTTGGTCGAGAAACTCTGTGGCTTTTACTGATTGCTTTTTTTCTATTTATTTTGTATGACCCATTTTTATTATCTTATATCTCTGCTACGTTTCTTACTGGATTATTTTTGATATTAATTATAAAATATTTAGTACAAAGGAAAAGGCCATTCGAAAGATTTGAAGAAGGAAAAATAATGGTTTTGGAGGGAAAACCAACCACTAGAAGCTTTCCTTCATGGCATTCTTATAATGTGATGTCGCAGGGTTTATTGTATGGCCTAATTTTTATGAAATCACCAATTATTTGTATATCACTTCTCATACTTGTGATTTTAGTGTCATTTTCGAGAATTCAGCTTGGTGTTCATTATCCTACAGATGTCATATTTGGTTGCATTTTTGGCATAGCGGGATTTTTTATATCATTATTTTTAACTGGTCCGATTACATTAAATCTATTAACCTACTTAGAACAGTTTATACCATTTGAAATTCAATATCAAAAAATAAATACATTGTTATTGAGTAATATATGGTACATATTACTCTCGATTAGTGTATTTCTTGCTATCTTTCTGCTAACCTTCTATAAGAAAATCTTAGGATTTTTCAAAAAGGATTAGGTAATATTTTTAAAGATCTAGACTTTTTCTCTTGCTAAATAAATCTTTTAACTCATTAAGAACATTTAAACGAGTATTTTCTTGACGACGTGCAGCTGGTTGATTAGGGTTGGCGATTTCAATAGGGATACCACTTTGAGCAACTTGAAATGCTCCCGATTCTATAGCTCTGAGTCGGTTATCAATGTCGTTGAGTTGCATAGAGATACTTTCTGATAAACGTATAACTGCGTTTAATGTTTCTTCTAGAGTCTTTCCAAGACCCTCGACTTTTCGTACTGTAGGATCAGTTAAAGAATGACTTGCACTCATCAAATTTTTTACGTATTTTGCAAATTGAGGTTCACGAGAAATGAGGGAATAGATTGATGTTAAATAGATCTCAATTTCAAAATCAAGTTTTTTACTTTTTATCAGTTCATTTAGGTTATCCTTAACAAGTTCAATATTTAAGAGTATCTTTGGGTCATTCTTCAAATCTGGATCATATTTATGGAGGAATATTAATATATATGGATTTTCTTCTAACAAATTAATTGACTCAAGGATTTTATCAAAATATTGAAGGGATTCCTCGAATCTTTCGGGACTCTGAACATCGATCACAAACATAAGTAAATCCAGCTCAACAAAATACTGCTCTGGATTACTTAAGTACCGTTCTCGATATTCCTCTTGCCCACCTAAGTCCCAGATGTATAGTGATAAGTTTTCACTCCCAAACTTCATCCGAACAACTCCTTTTGTTGGATGAGTATCTATCATGTCACTAATCCCTAGGCGTCCTCCAAATTTAGATAAGAGGGAAGTTTTCCCTGCTTCATCCAATCCAACACATAATACTTTTTGCTTACTTGTCTCGAGTCCTTCTTTTTCTTCTTTAACACTAGTGATAAGTGAACTAATTGTAGCTGTTTTCTTAAGTTGAGTTTCCAGATCAGGATATTTTCCTTTTAATTCCTCAATTTTTTTCTGTAGATCAATGGCTAATCCAATTGATTCATCTGTTTCCTCAATTTCAATAAGACTCCCAAAAGGATTATCTTTATTTAACTTTGAGGCATCTCCAATAGTCGTGATTTCAAATAATTGCTTAATGATTACAGATTCTTCTTTATTAATAAATTTATAAGAATCGATATGTAATTTTAAAATATCATCAAGAGCTTTTAATTTACCAGCTTTTGCATATTTAGGTTCTAGAAATTTAGAGATGACATTTATCAGGCTAGAGACTTCAGTAGACATTGCAATTAACGATTTTTCTTTATTATTAATAGGTTGATTTAACTTTTATTCTTAATTATTACTATACTAGTTAAAAAGATAACGATATAAATTTTTACAAGTTTAATTGAAATTGATCATACTTATATATTTTTGAATTTATGTATTTCTAAGGAAAAAAATTAAAAATTCAATTACCATCCTAAAGCATTTTAAAGACTATGCCAGCACATTTTGAAGATGATGATTTTTTTGAAGATGGAGCAGAGGAAGGACCTCCTTGCTGTGATTCGCCAAAAATAAGTGAAGAGGATGGTTTTTATGTATGCTTGAATTGTGGATTTGTGTATTCTAGGATTCTGGATGACAGCCCTCGGAGAGCTTTTACTCAAGAAGAAATACAAAAAAGAAAAAGTAACGAGAGAGTATACAGCCCAATTGGTCCTAGAACCATTATTAGAGGCTCCAGGGATGCTAGAGGTACTCTATTAAGCCCAAAATATAAGTCAAAGTTCAATCGATTAGCTAAAATACATAGATCATTAACTACTAGTTATGAAAGAAATTTATGGATTGCTTTACCAAATTTACAACGCTTACAAAAAAGACTTGGCATTCCAGATGCGGTAGCAGAGGATGCACTTCGGATTTATACTCAAACAGTAAAGAAGAAATTAACAATGGGTCGTAGTATTGATACTTTATTATCTGCCTCGATTTTTGCTGCTTTACGAGTACATGGTATACCCAGAACTGCTGAAGAAATTACAAAAGTTGCACAAATTCCTAAAAAGAAAGTAATTAAGAGCTATCGTTTAATTTTGATGGAAGTTTTGCCCAAGTTAGGTTTAAAAGTAACTCACTTCTCTAGTGAGCGTTATGTAGATAAATTCAATGAAGAATTGACACTCTCCATGAAATGTCGAAATATAGCTGTCAAAATTATTGAAAAAGCTAGGGATAGTGGATTTAATTCTGCTGGAAAGGATCCAAAAGGGATTGCTGCTGCTGCTATTTATATTGGTTCCAAAATCTGCAATGAAAATCGAACACAGAAAGAAATAAGTAAATTAGCACGAGTCACCGAGGTGACTTTAAGAATGCGTGTCAAAGATCTACAAAAATTTGCCAATATGGTTGATTGATAATCTATTTATTCTTGAATGTCGATTAAAATTTTTTCTTCCTCAAATAAGGGAAGGTATTCTAACATTTCTTTTAATTTAGGGATAAATTGATTAAAATTATAAAGCTTTATATCAATCAAAAATTGAATTAGCATTATATGAAATGTATCTTCAACTAATTTTTTATTGATACCTAAAGAATTTAAATAATTTTCAATGTTATTTTTGATCGAATTAAGAGATTCTCCAGATTTTAGTAGAGCTAATCCATGCAAAGTAATCATTAGTGAGCTTGATTCAAGATCTTTCCTTTTAGAGAAACTATAAGCCAACTCTAAATACTTATCTGCTGCTTCCTTAAATTTTTTTGCTTGTAATAATTCTATTATTGGATTATAATATCTCTTTTTCATAGCTTTTCTTTTTCTAAACATTACACTTGTATCGCTTCTATAATCTCCTGCTTTAGCTTGTATTTTACCAAACCGTTGATCAATTTCTACTTGAAATTTTGCATATTCTCCATATTCCTCTCGACTAAGCAACCCTTTAATTTCTTCTTCTTCAGAAATATCTTCTTCTGCAATATTTCTTAATATAGGAATTTCTAGTTCAAATAAGACAAGTTTTTCAATCAATGATTTAATTATTAGGTTAATGACGATTTTTTCATCCTTTTTTATTGCAGGGAAAAGAAACTTCATAATTTGAACTTCTGGAAGAGAATTTAAATCAGATTTGTGTTTATCTAAATGTTTTTGAAAGGTTTTTTGGGATGTAATCAAATCTTTTTCAGTAATCAGGATAAACGAACCTACGATCAAATTTACTGCTGCAAATTTGATATATCCTTCTTTTATAAGTTTTGGAATTGCATCGAAATATTCGATTGAGGAATTCATTAATTTTTTATTTGATATATCTGTTAAAACTAATCTCCAGTATTGACTTTTTATTGTGTCTCTTTGTTTAACATGATGCTTTTCCTTTTCAATACTATTTGCTAACTCTTTTATTTCGCTTTCGATTTTTTTTTTCTTTTCAAGCATTTCAAGAGGTTTTTCTCGTTTTTCTCCCTTTTCAAATTTCTTCCCAATTAAATCATATAATATTTTTTTTTCCTCTTCAAATAATGGTAGTATTTCAAAAAGGTGTAATGAATCATTATATTTCTCCTCATCTTGATATTTTTTCAAATCTATAATATATTCTATCAATGTCACGGCAAATGTTTCAGAAAACAATTGGCCTAAACCAGATAATTTTCTTTTTGTATCTTCTAATAATTTCTTAGCTTCCTCAAATTTGTTTTGTTTGATTAGGATTAGACATGCTATGGCTAGTGAAACTCCTGCTAATTTATATTTATTAGTAAGGTTTAACCTATTTATTGAATTTTTATAGATTTCAAGGGCTTCGTCATATTTCTGATTATGCAAATAAGCTAAAGCATCCTTGAAATAACCTCGTTTTACTCCCTTTCTTTCTCTCATATCACTTTCTTTATCCAATCTAGCTTCTTGTGCTCTTTTTTCTATGATAGTATCCTTCTCTTTCAATTCTTCTCCTTTACGGGTTTCAAAAGCTTTTTTAGTACGTACTTCACTCTTTTTAGCTTCGAGTTTATCGATTTCTTTATGTAATTCTATTTTATAAGCTGCTTTTTCTATTTTATCATTATAAACGTGAGCAAGATGTAAATCGTCTAATTTAATATAGATCTCGGTAATTTTTTTGTAAATTTTATTAAAGGTGATTTTAGGTGTCTCCTCTTTTTCCAAATAGGCTGATGCTAAATTTAATACTTTTTTAACAAGTATCTCTGCCTTATTTACAACAGAATGATCCTCGTTTTCATTTAATATTCTTAAAGCCTCGCTTTTGATAACCTTTATAAAAAGCAAAGTTATTTCTTTTGATTGGTCATATAACATTTGATCTCGATAAAGTCTATTTGCTTTTTCGAAGATTCCAAACATTTCTTTATAGTCAGCAGAATTTCTAAGTTCAGTCAATTTTTGATAAAACTTTGGAAAAATTCTGGTCAGATATTTAGTTTTCGTATCAATTGAGAGTTCTTCAAAAAATACAAAAAAAGTTCCGAATTCCAACCCTTCTAATAAAATATCCATAGATTTTGTTAGAATTTGATCTTTAATGTCATCTTTTCCAATATTCTTAAGGTGATCTGCTTGCTTTTTTAAGAGATTGGCGGCATTTATAAAATTACCTTTTTCTGTATATTGATTTGCCTCAGAAATTTTTTGAGTGTTAAGCTCTATAATTATATCTTGTTCTGCTTTAGCAAAATCTCTAATATATTGAATTCCTTTATTAATATAATCTTCAACTTCTTTCTTTTTCAAAGCTTTAAATTTATCCTCATAATCGTCTCTAATTTTTGCTAATTTTTCTTTTAATTTTCTTGATTCTAACTTACCAATTAGAACAGATGCAGTTTCAAAATTATTATCTTCTAAAAATAGATTGATTAATTCTTCTAAAGATGAATCTATATTCGTTCTTTTAACTTTATATGAACCCATCCATAAATTCTCAAGTTCATCAAATGATCTTTTAGCAGCATGTTTCTTTTTACCTTTAAGTTGCTGTTGCAGTAAATTAATTAAAACTTCTGCAAGCTTATCAGTCAATTCTTTAATTTCATCAAATAGATCTTCCATTTGATATCTATTAATAGCTCTATATAATTGTTCTTGAGCTTGCTCTAAATTATTATTACTCACTAAATAATCTGCTTCTGAGATAATTTTCTCTGAAATCTCTTGTAAGATAATTATTACATCCTTGTGAGGTAGACTTTGGAGGATTCTAAATGCATCCTCAACTCTACATGCTGATATCCATGAATTTATAGCTAGTCTAAAAGCTTCATAAATAAATTGGGTATCCAAAAGTTCTATACTTGACCATTGAGCAGCTTGTTCATAGTGTCTTGCGGCTTTTTCATACTCATTTTTATTAAAAAATCGGTTCCCCTCTACTAGTATTTGATCAGCATACTTCTTTTTAAAGTTCCGAGATTTAATTTTATCAAACTTACCCATCATTTCACTAGCTTGTAAATATAGATTCAATTTAGAATATAAATAAGCTGCTTGCTCACTTATTATGAAGAATTCTTCTTTATTATAGATATCCGCAATTTGAGCTGCTTTTCTGATAGCTTGAGCAGCATAAAAGTAATTTTTATTATTAAAGTAGACATTTGCCATTTGAATAAATATTGGAAATCTCATCCATGCGTTTTCAATATTTAATGGCGTATCACCATTTATCATAGCTAAGCATAAACATTGGAGGATTTGATGAAAATTTTCTGGAGTAAGATTTACAAAAGCTTCAAGATTAGGGAAATTAACCCATATATGCTCTAATAAATCATTTACGGTGATGGGAAGAATCCCGTTCTGATCATAAAAAAAGATTATAGTTGGAATATCTCTTTTAACCGAGAATATATCAGGAAGTATCATTTCCAATAGTTCTAATTCTTCTTGGATAGTGGGATTGATAAAATATATTATCCCATCTACCATCGGAATTAATTCATCTAAATCAGCGGAGATACTCATCAAGCTATCGATTTCTAAATCACAGATATAATCTAATGCTTTTACTTCTTTGTACCATGAAACATAAGTTTCCTTATCTTCTCCTGGTTCACCAAAAGCTCTTGAAATATAAAAATGAATATTATCTGGGTCTGAGCCAATAACTAATGTTCGGAAATAAAATATTGACATTTTTTGGAAAATAGACTTATGTATTTCAACTTCTATTGATTGATTAATTCAATCTTTGTTTTAAAGATTTTTGAA
>JAEOTW010000222.1 GCA_016839655.1 Promethearchaeota archaeon
AATCATTTATGAATTGAAGTGATTCTTTGAATTTAGCTTCCTCTATAAGTTTAGTTAGCTTAATTAATTCTTTAGGATCTGAATGGGAAATATAAATATCACCAACTTAGAGATTTGAAAAATTTGGATTATAACTTGCTTGGTACAATTATTAAAATAAGCTATTTACTGTTTTAAATATAACGTAAAAGATGAGAAAATTAGAAAGAAACTCCTGAAAAAAAGTAAGATAAAAAAAAATTAGTTTTTATTTTTAATATTTTTGATGTATAATAACAATTAAAAAAAGATTAAAAACAAACAAAAATAAAATTATAGTAGAGGGGAATCAATGGAAAATGTAGAGAACTATATCTTATGTTATAATGATTATAAAAAAGGTAATTATAAATATGGAACTGTGACTTCTATTGAGGATATTAAAAACGCAATAAAAAAAGAAAAGAGATTTGTGTTTACAAAGGGAGGAGCAAAAATTGAAATTATCATTAGCTTAATCACAATCTCTATAGGATTAGTAATTACTTTTGGTCTATATGCCTTTTTTGGACATCTTTTCACTTATAGTTTTTATAGTTTTTTGATAAGTCTTTTGCCTGTTTTTGTCTTTGGACTATGTGGCTTTAGATTTTTAATTCCAGGATTATTTAAGCTTCGATCAAACTTTATAATTCTTGGCACTGAAGGAATAGTCTATAAATTGTTGAGAGGAGATGTTAAAAATTTTAATTAGAATGATATTAGTAAGGATATCGTGGAAGAAACTATAGAGATTTCAAGAACTAGTCATTCAATTCACTTTAAAGAAATATATCTTTCAATGCCAAATGGAGACCTTTTAAAAAGTGGAAATTATACTTCAAAAGAATTCCCAAGGAGCATTACGGGAAGACAAAGGAGTACACTTCTCTTTTCCACAATTTTATATTATTATAACTACTTTAAATTAGGATTATTAGAACCATCAAAAGGAGAATTATATGGAGAATAATATTTTAGAAGAATTGGAAGAAGCTTACAAAAGTTATAAAAAAAGCGAATATACATTTGGCAAATATGGGACAGGAGAACAAATTGAGAAAGCATATTTGGAAGGAAAAATATTTGTACTAAAGGCTAGTAAAAAGATTTTTATCACTTTTATAGCATTGTTAGTTCCCTTTATTTTTCCTTTTACTATACCGGAGGGTTTTGTCATTATTTTAATTTCAGTCTTACTCGCAGATTCTATTATTGGAATATTGTTAATCATTTTATGTATTACTCAAATAAGGCCGTTTATTATTCTTGGGCCGTCAGGGTTCTATTATCAAAAGGTTGTTAAAAAGGGATTTTTTTTATGGAAGGATGTAACTCTTACTCAAGCAAGTATCCATACAACTAAGGGAGGAGGCATAGGAAGATACAGAAGACCCTCTGTAACAACAGGTCGAGTGGTAATCAAAATCCCTAATAAACATCAATTGACTTTTGATTCAGCACGTTATGGAAGTAAAGAATTTGTAAGAAAAGTCAAACGAATGATGTTTATACGCCTTTTCGAAATTTATTATAAACTCGCTAATAAAAAGATTTGAAAATATAGGATAAAAAAAAGTAAAGTTAAAAAATTTATTTTACAGCTTCAAAATACATATACCATTGCTCATCGTCATCAATAAATTCTGTTCCTAAATGCTTGTGTTTAGTTTTTGCTAAATCACGCGGAACAGATTCACTGGCAGGTTTGTAGTCTGTTATCACTTTTAAAACAGTTCCAGGCCTCATTTTCATAAGTTGTTTTTTGGTTTTTAAAGCTGGAACAGGGCATACTAACCCGCAGACATTTAATTCCATATCATATTTCATATTCTTTATCTCCTTGATTTTTTTAAATAAAATTTTAATCACAAATAATTGAAAATACTGGTTCATCCATATCAGGTTCAGCTTTCATCTCAAGTTCCATTAATTGAACTAAACGTAAAGCTTCATATCTTACTTTCTTTGTTTCAAGTCCAATATTTCTTGAAATATCCGATATAGTACTTGAACCTTGGAGGTTTATGTAATCTAATACTTGTTGCCTTGGTGTTTTCTCGAAATTCATTAATTCACGTTTTGATTTTAGGTTAATCGCATTTTTTAATTCCTCTTCATCCACTTCTCCTTGTTCGAATAAGCCTTTTTCAATTGATTTCTCAACAAGCTCCTTACCTCGTTCGGTCCAGACTACCACTGTAGTATAACCATTTTTGGAGCCTACTTCGCCCGCAGTAAGATCAGAATATATTGCAGGGAAATCTTGACAGTGAGTACAGAAATGATTGCAACTTAAACATCTTCTTGCTTCTTGTAGAGCCATATCTTCATTGAACATTTTATCAATTTCTTCAAAACTCCAGCTTATTTCTTCGGTTGCATCTTCTAAAGTCTCTGGTTTTAATGAGTAATCTTTAGGTGGTTTCTTAGGTCCAGTGAAAAATGAATTCTCTATCTTAAATCTTTCTTCCATAAGGCTTTCTCCTTTCAAATATCTGTCAATCGAAAATGCTGCTTCCTTTCCATGAGCAATTGCAGCAATCGCTACAGCTTTTGAATTGTTGATAATATCTCCACCAGCAAAAACTCCAGGAATATTAGTTTCAAATGTAATTTCGTTTACTTTGATTCTATTTCGTTCTTTTTCTAATTTACTATTTGTTGCAGCGTCTATCTGTTCGAAATCTACTGCCTGACCAACTGCGATTACAATTGAATCAACAGGTATCTCGTAATCTGAACCCTCAATTTTATTTAATGATCTTCTTCCATTTTTATCAGGATTGCCCCATTCTATATTATAACAATTTAAAACTAATTTATTCTCTTTATTCTGAGATATTTTTAAGGTTGAAGTCTTGAAGTGATATTCCATAAATTCCCTTTCATTTTCAGGAATATCTCTTAGCACAAGTTCAAGTTGTTCTTCTGACATAATATCAACAAGATGAACTTTCTCAGCACCTAATCTAAGTGCTGTTTGAGCAACATCAATCGCAACTGCTCCCCCTCCAATTATACCTAAAGTTTTACCCTTATACTCGTCTTCATTCTCCCAGTATCGATATTTCCTATCCATGAGAAAACTAATCGCTACATGAACATTTGGTAGATCTTCTCCTTCTAAGTGTAAAGTACGAGGTTTATATTGACCAGTTGCAATAAAAGTAGCTTCAAATCCATCATTCTTCAAATCATCAATAGTCATTTCAGGTCCTAATGGCTTATTAAGAATTACTTCAACACCAGAGTCTACTATCCTACCTACATCATAGTCTAATACATAATTAGGTAATCTAAACTGAGGTACACCGAATCTTAGCATCCCTCCCGTTTGATCTGTTTTTTCGAATATAGTAGGAGCATATCCCATTCTTCTTAAGAAATAAGCCGCAGTTAATCCCGCTGGTCCAGATCCAATTATAGCTACTTTTTTAGCATTTTTAGCCAATTTACCCTTAGATTTTGAAGTGTTTTTAGCCTTTTCAATTTCCCATTCAGTGACAAATTTCTTTAATTCTCGAATTGCAACAGGGTGGTCATCTCCAATTAAAGTGCATCCATGTTCACATTCATTTGTACAAATTCTTCCACATATAGATGGAAGTGGATTACTTTCTCTAATTAAATCTACAGCATCTTGATATTTTCCTTGACGTATTAAAGAAATATATCCTTGAGCATTAACTCCAGAAGGACAACCATTACAACATGGAGAACACACTAAACCCTTATCAGTTTGAGCAGTTCTCATTTGAGAACTACAAAATAAACCAATTTTTAAAATCTCTCTGTTCATTTCTTCTTCAATCTCAGCAGCACCGCGCATTTCACAGGGAACACCAACAATTCCAATTGGATCAAAGGTTTTGCCAGTAAGTTCTACTAATCGTTGTAGGACACCAGATCTGCCATAAATTACTCCCGCTTTTTGAACTACTTCATCTGGATCTGAAACAATATCAGCAGTTGGTTTTTCATCATCTTCTTGAACCATTATGATTTCCTTTAGTGTCTCATTTTCTAGTAATTCTTTGGCGAGTGTTGTCACAAAGCCGCCATTCGAAGCTTTCGCTAAAATTTCAGGATCTTTGCTTCTCAATGAATAAACAGCGATGGGTTGTTTCTCTTCAAATTTCTTTTGAATTACTTGAGGGCAGTTCTGATAACATTTTCCACAATCTTGCCCATCTCTCTCTAAAATACAATAATCTTTCAAGGTTGGACGTCTTACTTCCATTACAATATGCTTACACGAGCCAGCACATAATCCACATCCTTGACAAAGCCCTTCATCTACAATTTCTTCTCTTAATAATTCAAAACTCATCTTTATCCCTCTTTAATTTTAATTTCTTTTACAATACCAATCGGATCGATTGTAAATTCAACTGAACCATTCCTATAGGTTCCTTCTACCACATCAAAAACGTGGGCTTTATACTCTTTAAATTTATCATTATCCTCAATTTGAGACTTGAAACCACCAAAAAACACATTTGAGAGGTTCATGTTTCCCGCAATTTTTCTTATTTCGTCTGTAACTTTCCGATATTGCTTTGCATCTTCTTCTTTCACTGCATTTTGCAACTCTTTTTCTAATTCACGTAATTTTTTCCTAATTTTCTGAGCCACTTCGCTTACTTCAATTTCATTTGCTTTTTCATAGCTTTCAATTATCTTAAGGGTTAATGAAATCCATCTGTCTCCTCCTAATAATCCAGAAATTAAAGGTAATTCTTCGAGTAATCTTCCTGTGAACACATTCTCAATTAAACTCCCTGTAGATGGAATCCTTCCATTAGGTAACCCTGAAGTTGGTAAAGTAAATCTAAAAAAATTCCCTACAATATCAGGTAAACTACGAGTAACATCATCTTCAGGATCTGCTAATTTATCAGTTGCTCCTTTTTCAGAGTGTTCAGTCGCTACTTCAATATTACCCATTAAAGTACCAAACATTCCTAACATTCTAATACCAGAACGATCAACAGAAGGCTTACATCCTCTACATGGTGTATTATAATCTATACATCTTTCTTTACATTCTTTGGCTATGAATCCATTACATAGGAATCCAAGATCATTAAAACACGTCTGCTTTTCAGTTATTTCTATTTGACGATGTACCTCATCTAAATAATCACATGTTCTTTTTCTCTCACATACTTCACACAAATTTTTCAATTGTGGTTTTTCTAATCCATCAATAGAGGTTATTAATTCTTCAATCTCTCCAAGACATCCATAAATTTCAATTGAATCATTAATTAACCTTTTTATTGGAGAAACTTCATGACTATTTTGATTAGCAAGAGCGAATACTCCTCCAGTTGTCGTACAATTTCCATAGGCTAAAACTCGATCTGAATTTTGTTTTATTTTCTTTAGAATTTGTTTATCATCTGGTAATAAATATCCCGTAATTACAGCAACATCAGTTTTTTCTTCTTTCCAAGATTTTGGATTTGAAATCAATTCTACTGAATACTTTAGGTTCTCTTTTAAGAGTATAGTCTCATTAAAGCATTTATTACATCCATTAAATTGAAAAATTCTAACATCCATCTTTTATCGTACCCTCCTCTCTTATTGCATTTGCTAGTCTTTCAACCATATCTTCAAAATCTCCAACTGCGGTTTCACCCTCAGCTGCTCGTGAGGTATACTGATTAAGAAACTGATCACTATAACCCAACTCTTTAAATAACTTTTTCATAAGTTTAATCCGGTGCATTGATAAGATGTTACCATTAAAGAAATGGCAAGCACCTAAACAGCATCCAACACATGCTACAGCATCCGCACCATTATTTAATGCATCCATGATTTGAATTGGTCCAATTTGACCAGTACATTGCACTCTCACGATTCTTATAGCTGGTTCATATGCAATTCGAGCAACTCCAGCAGTATTTGCCGAGCCTTGGCCGCATTCGTTGCACATAAAGACACAGATATTCTTAATTTTCTCAAGAACCTCCGGTTCTATATATTCACATTCACTCATTTTCACATACAACCTCCCCGCCTGATATGGCGATTATTTCATCTAATAATTGATCATCTGTAAAATTTAATAATTGAATTGCTCCCGTAGGACATGCAGGCATACACATGCCACATGATTTACATGCAATTTCATTTACAATCGGACTTCCATCAGGATTGATATCAATTGCAGCAGGAGCACATACAGTTTTACACAATCCGCAATTAACACATAAATCATAGTCAATTGTGGGGATTAACATCTCTTTTTCAATATATCCTTTTACTAACGGAGCTGCAGCTAAAGCAGCAGCATTTCCTGCATGAGCTACAGTTTCTGATATATCTTTGGGGCCTTGAATAGCACCAGCTAGGAAAATTCCTCCTTTACTACTTAGTGTAGGATTCATCTTAATATGAAATTCTTTTAAGAATCCTTCCTTTGATCGAAGTACGTGCAGTTTTGACCCTAGAGGCCCGATACCTTCAGGAGGTACCATTGCTGCAGAAAGTACAACTAAATCCGCTTTTAATTTTAATGGTGTTTGACTCAACGTATCTTCTACTATAACTCTTAATTCTCCAGAAACAGGATTTTTAAGAATCTCTGAAGGACGACCTCTAATAAATCTTACCCCTACTTCTTGAGCAGATTTATATAATTCTTCAAAATTTAATCCAGGAGTTCTCACGTCGATATAACAGATAGTAACATCTGAATCAGGATACATTTCTTTAACAATTCTCGCATTTTTAA
>JAEOTW010000373.1 GCA_016839655.1 Promethearchaeota archaeon
AATTAATCAGTTATTTAAAATTTATTTCTCTTCGCTAATCTTGTTAATTTTATTTGCTGTAGGGCTTATTATTCTATGGACTTATTTACTGGTTACAGGACAAGCAACAACTGATCTAGCTGAAAGATATGGCTTATTTGGAACCATAGTGACAATTTTTATGACAACAGTTCTTTATTTGCTAATTACTCAATTAGGAATACAAATAATTTTTTATGGATTATTCATAATAAGAGGAAATCGTTCTCTTAAACAGGTTAAAGGGAATAAAGAAACACGAACAGCTCTCTATGACGGAATTATCCCATATATTACCAATTTTTATGCGTTTTTTAATCGTTATTCAAAAGAAAAAACACCTTTAATTAAAGTAGTAAGAATTTTCTTATTCCTTAATTTCATCTCGGGTTTTTTTGTTATTTTCTTATTTACACGCCTTTTGGATACTGGAAATGCGAATTCTTTGATAATGATAATAATATTTCTTCCAATGTTGTTCTTTTGGTTAATAAATTTGATAACTTCATTTAAAATTATAAATCAAATCCTCAAATGGGAAAAGCTATTCCCTAAATTGGAAGAATGGGCTCAAGAATTAGAACAATTTTCTTTAGAAAATTCTAATTTTTTTAAGAAGGAGCACCCCCCGTAATTATTATTTTGGTGATATAATAATGAGTTCTTTAAGACGTAGTAAATTCGAAATTTGGGCTGAAGTATTGGAATTTTGCTTAAGGACGAAAAGAACTCAAACATGGTTATTACGGAAGACACGTTTAAAAACGAGCGCAATAAAAGGAACGCTTCAATTTCTCCTCTCTCGAAATCTAATTGAACAACTAAATGATGATGATATTATAAAGTATCGCACAACAGTCCGAGGAGAAGAAGTATTAAAGAGATTTTATACCCTCGTAAATGATTATTTTGATTTAAATCAAAGTAGGAAAAAAAAGTGATAATAATTTTGTTTTTAGATTAAAAAAATTTAAATCCCTTATTATTTATGGTTAACATAGTGAAAGTCATAAAATTAATACTTATATATCAAATCTTCATTGTATAAAGCCCTTTTCGCCTGTTCAAATGTATATCTTTCTTTACTTTCTTTCAATAAAATAGTGAGAACATTTTTATTCTTTACTTTAGAAATTTCATCAAAACATTAATAAATTTATCTGGCTCTTCTGTGTGAATAAGATGAGCGTTTCCACTGAAGTAAACGATCTCTGCGCTTGGAATCCTCTCAGCTAATATCGCCCCGTTTCTAGGTGGAACAAGAATATCCTCTTTACCATGGATGATTAAAGTTGGTACATTTAAGCCTTTTAATTTTCTACAAGAGTTATATCTCATCCAAGCACCCATTTGGGCTTTAAAGGTGGTTGGTCCTGTAGGAATTATCAGAATATCATCAACTTTTTTTTTCATAAATTCAGAATTTTGATCCATGAACTCTTTTGTAAATATATGGTGCATTCCCTCTTCAACTAAATCTCTTGTATGCTTTTTACGCGAAAATTTAGCTAATAACCTTTGTGTTTCTATGGAGGGTAATTCTGCCTTGGATCCTCCGCAGCTTGTTGAACAAAGGACAAGCTTTTTAACTCTCTCTGGAAATTTAAGAGCGATATCTTGAGCGATCATTCCACCCAAGGAATGACCAAGGATATGAGCTTGATTAATATTCAAAGCATCCATCAATCCTAATGCATCAGCAGCCATCAAATCTACTGAGACATCTCCATCCAGATTATCACTCCTTCCAACACCTCTATTATCAAAAATAACTGTCTTAAAATGTTTTGCGAGCTCTTCAATCATAGGGCGATCCCACCAATAAACATTTTCAGATAATCCTTGAATCATTAAGAGAGGAAAACCATCTCCAAGCATCTCGTAATAAAGATTAGCATCATTAACTTTAACTTTTGGCATATTTATTTCAACTCTTTTAGTGAAATAATATCTTCTCATAATTTATAATATTTTAGGATAGTATCATTTTAGAAAAAACTTAGAGATAACAAAACTTAAAGTTAAAATAGACGGGAAATCATTTAATGTATCAATATATCTAATAACAAAAATATCTGATAATTTATGACAAAAAAGTTAAAGAAGATAAGTGTATTTTTTCTAGTATTGCTTCTTTATGTTTCTATTCTAGGTGGATTCTTCATTAGCACGGAGATTTATTTTACTAATTCAAATAAACGAGAACCTATCAAACTCAGTGCTCCTTCAACCAATCTCTTATGGAATTATACTTGTAGTGAAGGAATACGTTCTGTTTCTATATCTGCTGATGGAAGTTTAATCACTGCTAGCACTTATTCTGGAGATAGCCGTGTTTATTTATTTAACAATGTAAATTCTACTTCTAAAACACCCCTATGGAATTATACTGCACCTAATAGCGTATATTCTGCCGATATTTCTGCAGATGGCAACTATATCGCCGCAGTTGATGATAGCCAACGTATATTTCTTTTAAATAACTCAATTACGGATCCGAAACAGCCAGTTTGGGTATTTTCTCCGACAGGATCACTTATGAATGATGCTGTGATTTCTGCAGACGGTAATTATATTATAGCAGCAGCGTCGGATGGAACAATTTTTCTATTAAATAATTCTGTTACTAGTCCTAAAACTGAAATATGGAGTTATTTAACAAGTGGCGAAGTTTGGTCGGTAGCTATTTCTACTGATGGTACTTATATAGCTGTAGCTAGCCATGATAATCATGTTTACCTCTTTAACAAAGCAAGTTCAACTCCATTATGGAATTACTCAGCGGGAGGTCTAGTCCAATCAGTAGCAATTTCATCTAGTGGTAATTATATTGTAGCAGGAACTAGTAGCAGTGAAGTTCACCTTTTCGCTCGCTCCAGCTCTACTCCGTTATGGACATATTCAGCAGGTGATCTTGTCTATACCGTTGCAATAAGCTCTAATGGAAATTATATCGTAACTGGAGGATTAGATGATACAATTTATCTGTTTGAGAAATCAAGCTCGACACCATTATGGAATTATACAGCTACAGCCCAATTTGGTGAGGATGATCACCCTCGTTGTGTTGCAATTTCGGCGAATGGGGATTATATAGCAACAGGTTCTTATGATTATAACATCTTTCTCTTTGAAA
>JAEOTW010000223.1 GCA_016839655.1 Promethearchaeota archaeon
ACCATAGTGAATATTGTTTATTTGGAAATAAAAAGATATTCTAATAAGTTAGTAATAATTTTAAGAATTTGTATAAGATAATAAGTCAAAGGGATTAAAAGGTCGTATTTACATCAGTCTATTATATACTCAAAAATAATAGGAAGGATATAGAAATAATAAATTTTTAAATGGTAATCTTTATAGTTAAAATATAGTTAAAGTTAATATTGTGAATTTTGTGATTTAAATGGAATGGGAGTTCAAAAAGCAATTAGAGACTAAAGATAATTTAATTAAGCTGAAGGATGACCAAATAAAGACACTTGAGAATGCTCTCAAATTAAAAAATGAGCAAATAAAAACCCTTGAAAAAACCTTATTAACTAAGGATGAAGGAACTAAAACATTAGAAAAAACTCTAGAATTAAAAGACGATCAGATCAAGAAATTAAATTCAACTGCAGTTGACAAATCTGCATTAAATGAGAAGCAGGAAGAAATTGATCAACTTCGTAAAGAGATTGATATATTAAATGAAGAGCTATCTAAAGCTGATGAAGATTTAGAAAGTCTAGAGTTAGAAAATGAGAAACTTCGAGAAGCACAAAAAAGTTCCTCTGATGTTAAAATTTTGGATTTTACAAATATCCAAATCCCAAAGTCTATTATCCTTGAAAAGATGAGAGAAATTTTAGAAAAGGCTATAGCAAATGTTACAATTGTTGTTCCCTCTATTGAAGATTTACAAGAACTCTATCTATACGAACTTAGATCATCTGTCTCTATGAAAATTGCCTGTAGAATTAATTCTGAAATTGAAGAACACATTGAACTTCTAGATGAATTTGAAAGCCTAGAAAACATCGCTCTCAGAAATTATGAACGGAAAGACAGATATGTTTTAACTAGAGATGGAGAAGAACTATTTTTGGCAATAATTGGGAGTGTAGGAGATAATAATTTAGTAATTCATACAAAAGAGTCAAAACATATTAAATTACTTAATTCAATTTCCACAGAAGGGTGGATACAAAGCAGAAAAGTATAATTTCTATATTAAAATATTGGACATTTCTCCCCTTCACATTTCTTATTGATAATTGCAAAAGTACATTTTTTACACTTAAATCCTAAGTCTATATTAAATTTCTCATTTAAAAATTGTAAAGTCTCAATGATAGATAATCTCACAGACCTTTTACAACAATGTTCTAAATTGTCAGCAATTTTATCTAAGGATCTTGATGTTATTTGATTTGCTAATGTTCTTTGTTTATCTGTAGATGGAGTAGCTCCTGTAAAAATGCTTATTGCCACTCCAGAGCCCATTCCTGCCCCACAAGAGCCATAGAATCCACACCATCCCCCAGGGATTTTAGATGCTCTTCTAATTGCTTCCTTTATATCAGAAAATGTTATCTTCTCACCGTTAGGCTTCTTAATATTATTATTTTTTAATGAAGTTAAAATAACAGCTGGAGTCAATACGTGATGCTCAGGACCATATACTTTAAAATTTGGATGTTTCATTATCATATCTGCTAATTCAAATGGATCTTTAATATTTGTCTCTTCACAAATTCTTTCGATAATCTCAATTGGCCCTTTAGAATGGCATATATCACAAATATAATGCCCGTCTTCACAAAAAATATTAGAATGTAATACTTTACGACAAAACTTGCACATCAGGTCCTTATAATCTTCCTGTATAGTAGCATAGATTAAGTTCTTGCCACAAATTTCGCATTTATCACTTTTTTTTTCATTCATTTTGATCACAAAAACAAATTGTTATATTTCCTTGAATGTCCTTTTTCTTTTATTGAAATGAGCTAAATATTTATACCCAATTTTTTTTAATTGTTTTATCATTTTATCAAATTTATATGCTAAATCATTTGGGTGATGAGCATCTGATCCTAAGAGAATTGGGATATCTAATTCATACATCTTTCCAACAATTTTAAAACTAGGATATTGCTCTTTTACTTCCTTCCTTAAGCCCCCAGTGTTTATTTCAATTGTTAAATTCTTTTTCTTTAGGAGTTCTAATGTTTTAATAGCTTCATTCATAACTAAATCCTTATTGACTGATCTTTTATTATATTTTTTAGGTAAATCGAAATGACCTAGAATATCAAAATCAAAATCTTCTGAAGTAATCATGCTTTGTATTTTCTGGTAATATTCTAAATAGATAATATCAATACTTTCGTATTCATTATACATACTTAAGAATCTCCTATCATCAAAAGCAAACAATCTTGATTTTCCATGCAACATATGAACGGAACCTAAAATATAGTCTAATTCATTAACCCTACTTTTAAAATATTTGTTTAATGCTTCCTCTTGACTTCTAAAATAATCAATTTCAAAGGCTATTCTCATCTGAATGCTATTATTGTACTTTCTTTTTAGTTTTTTGATTGCCGAAAAATAGGATTCAATTTCGTTTAACTTCATAGCATATTCTTGATAAGGAACATCATCTATCAAGACAGAACCATTCTTAAGATACTCATATGGGAAATGATCACTTATTCCAATAAGGTCCAATTTCATATCGATGGCTTTTTTAACATAATCCTCAATAGTGCCAACCGCATGGCGACATAATTCATTATGTGTATGCCAATCCTCTAGAACCATCTTAAATTCTATAAATAGTGGAAGTTTGATAAAATTAATGGTTCTACTCCAAAAACAAACTGGGATTTGACGGTAATATGATGATGAAAATTTAAAGGAAGAAATATTTAATTTTAGTAATTTCAAGTTTTTTTTGGAGAGTCCAATATGCCTAAATATCATGTAAGAAGAAAGGAAAAGGAAATAAAAAACAAAGAAGAAATGATTAATATATTGAAAGGAGGGAAATTTGCTGTTATTTCAATGAGTAAAGAAAATGATCCTTATATTGTCTCATTAAGTTATGGATATGATGAAGTAAAAAATACTTTATATTTTCATTGCTCAAAAGAAGGACAGAAGATAGATTTCATAAAGGCTAATCCTTACGTGTGTGGTACCGTTATAGAGGATAATGGATATGAGGGGAGGTGTGGTCAGACCTATCGTTCAGTAATATTTAGGGGAAAAATGAACATTGTTGAAGAGCTAGAAGAAAAAAAATCGGGTTTTACAGTATTATTAAATCAGTTAGAAGATGATCCTATTGCTACTAAAAATAAATTCCTTAAGAAAGATGAAACATATGAAAACTCTGGGATGTTGAGATTGGATATCGATTACATCACAGGTAAGGAAGAAAAAGCAGAATCATCAGTAAAATGATTAAACCTAAAATTATTACTCAATCGATATATTGTTTAATATATCGTCGAACTTCATCTGAGGGCTGAAAAATACCAAAATGCCCCTCACATAAAATATCTGCTTCTAAATCTAATAATCTACGTAAAGATTTTTGATATTCCTTATAATCGCTTACTCCAGGAATAATGGGGCCATGTAGATCTTGTCCAAATAAAATTTTTTGATTATCTTCTGTCTCAATAAGAATTGAGATAGAACCAGGAGTGTGACCCGGTGTATGAATGCATTGAAATTCAATCATACCAAAATTTAAAATTTCAAGATCCCCTCTCAACTTTTTTTCTAGTTTAATTGGCTTATAACTGGTCCCATACCACTTTGCCGCGGTTTGTTTATCATGGCCTTTCTCTTCAATTGGTATTGCGTCTAGCTCATGAGCGTAGAATTTTACACTTTTATTATAAGCTTTAAGGTCATAACAAGCAGCAATATGGTCAATATGGCAATGAGATATTAGGCAATGTTTAATATTCATTGGGTTCAATTTGAATTTGTCAATCTCTTTAATCATCTTAAGACTCATACCACAATCTATTAACACAAGACCTTCTTCACTATGTGTTTGTACTAAATAAACTGAACAACCAGAATCTCCTACATGATATATATCCTTAATAATTTCTCTCAAATCTTATTCTCCTTAAGTATAATTTTTAATATATTATTTACTTTTAATGATATAATATTTATTATAAAGTAGAATAGTAATAATAATTGCCATTGTAGATGAGAATAAAACATCTGAAGCATAATGATCACCAGTTATTACACGAGATAATCCAACAAATATACCCCATCCCAATATTAAAATCGTAACGAGGATTCGAACTGGATCCTTTATTTTACGATCCTTAACTAGTATCAATAGAGGTAATAACATAAAGGACATACCTGCATGTCCTGATGGGAATGATTCTCCTCCAGAAAGGGGTCCAGGAGGTAAGAACCATGGAGTATAATCTGTGAACCCAGAAGCCAAATCATTAAATCTTATTCTTCCTGTCAAAATCTTAGTAATTCGCACAAATAATATTGGATTTAAAACTGTCAAAATAATGATAACTACCGAAATCTTTCTATAATTCTTCCAATCTTTATTGAATGTTATAACAAGAAATATAAATAGGCATATGAAAATGGCGGCGCCATCAATTATTATAATTTTTTCATCAACAATAATTCCAATAACAATTAGAATCGTGCCAATAGCTATTATAACATATGCAGGAATTTTTTGTTTTGCTAAATTATTATTATAGCTTCCAATTAGAGCAGATAAAGCAATAGCAATTAACCCATAACCCGGAGCTTCTCCGTAATCTCTTCCAAAAGTACCCCACACTGAATTTTCATTAACAACTAATATTGATATCTCTAAGTCAGTAAAACCAAAAACTAGAGCAAGAACGAGCCAAGAAATTATTACAATTAATAATAATTTCGCTACCTTAGATTTTTTAATATTCCCGAATCTCATGACTTGACTCATTACCAATATTAATCATTCATTATGATTGATGATTTAAAAAATAAAAGTTTTATATAATTCAAAATTCAATTAATTCTTATTATAAATTGAATTCATATCAATAATTCAATTAAAATATATCTTTTTGACAAAAATGGAAGACTTTATCGCTTTATCAATAAAAAAAGCTGAATCACATAATGTTGATTTTGCTGAATTTAGATTCTTTGGTTATGAAATAGAACAAATAGAGGTTAGAAATGGACAAATTGAAACACTTAAAAGGGGTAAAGACATTGGTTATGGAATTCGTTTATTAAAAAATGGAGCATGGGGATTTGCAAGTACTGCAATTGTTAAAACATCTACTATTGATGAAATTGTCCGAACAGCTGTAAAAGAAGCTGAAGCGACTAGTCGAAAAATAAAACACCCAGTCGAGCTTACTCAGGAACCAATAATTAAAGATAAATATGAAACTCCTTTCAAGATCAATCCTTTTAATGTAGATATAGAAGAAAAATTAGAAATATTGAAGAAAGCAGATTCTATAATGGCTGAAATGGGAGATGTCATAAAAGTTAGAGAAAATGGAATGGAGTTTGCTAAAATTAATCTTGAATATGGAAACTCTGAAGGTACGTTAATTTCTGAACAAGAACTTTTTTCTGGGTGCATTTGTTCAGCAACAGCAATTGCTAATGATAACCAGAATAGGAATAGAATGTTATATGAAATGAGAGGATTTGAATACATTGATATGTTTGATTTTGAAAAAACTTCAGAACAAATTGCATCAGAAGCTATCATTCTAGCTACAAAAGCTATTGCTCCTAAACCTCAAAAAACAACATTTATCTTAGAACCTTTCCAACTTGGTCTCACAATTCATGAATCTTGTGGACATCCTTCAGAACTTGATCGCGTTTTAGG
>JAEOTW010000371.1 GCA_016839655.1 Promethearchaeota archaeon
CAAATTCTTTATCTAATGTATCAATGAAATCAGAAACTATATCTTTTTTTATTATTATATAATCACCATCAATAATAAAACCAAATTCTTCTGCCCAATCGAATATTTTTTCAAGGAAAAAATCCTCATCCATTTTTAAAGCTTTCCTCATCATATTTATCTTCAAACGATCAGATACTTTTACCATTTTCTTTATTTTCTCAATATTTTGGGATAAGCTGACTTCTTTTTCCTTTCTCTTTTTCACTTCTTTTTCCTTCCTCTTTTTCTCATCTTTTTCTTTTAGATATTCTATATCTTTAATATATACAGTTACAATATATTTAATAATAAGTTGTAAAGCAAGTAGCTTTAACCCATCATGTGTGTTCTCTCTGATCTTGGGTGAAGATTCTATATATGAAATAAAACCCAATCTTTTTGCCAGTGTTTCACCCTCCACAGTAGTAACTCGCCTTTCCAAATCAGTTTTGTTCCCAATTAAAATTAATGATGTTTCTGGTGATACTTCTATTATTTCTTTATACCAATTTTCTATATTTTCAAAAGATCTACGATTGTTAACATCATATACTAAGATTCCTGCTTCTGCATTTGCTATGTAACTTTGTCTTACACGTTTGAATTGCGGTTGACCTGCTAAGTTCCAAGCTACGAATCGAACCTTGCTATTTAAGGCTTTAAAATCAAATTCTATTTTTGATATAGAACTACCTGTAGTCGATCTGTAATCTGTCTGAAAACTGGGATGCAAAATTCCCTGTGCTACACTTTTCTTTCCAACTCCTTTATCTCCACCAAGAATTAGTTTAAATGCGTGTTCTCCAGTTTTTATTCTTATCTTCTGAATCGTACCTATTTTTCTTTTGCTGTATTGAGTACTGCTTACGTTTTGGGAGAATATTTTAGGAATTATGAGACTTACAGACTTTCCTTCAAGGATTCGGATAATTTTCTCTGTTGCTAAATAAGCATATATTAATGTAAAATCAATACGAGCTATAATAGTGAATATTGATATAAAAAAAGCTTTTGGTCCCGCTTCAAAAATTATAATTGTATATTGATCTTCATCGTAAATCCATGCCCCAAAAGAGCCTATAGTAAATTTTTCCTTGATTTTTGTGATAATATTGTCAAATATTTTGATGGGATTTATTACTTCTGCCTTTTTTAAAGCCTCTATTAATGATCCTTCTCTATTTACAACTAAGACCATTAATAAATCTTTCCCATTTACACGCTTAAATTCTTTAAGTAAAGTTTTGATTTTATCTTTTTCTACCTTTTTTCACCTCTCGATTCTTCCCACTCTTTAAATTTATCGTCTAAGAATCCAATAAAATCGTTTATATCTTCCTTATCTTCTATCTTTTCTGTAGGTTGATGTTTTTTAAATTCTAAATATCCCAACCGGGCAATTAGATTCTTTCTATCATCTTCAATAATCTCTTTATAATTATAATATGGAACGTTTGATTCTTTTACTACTTCTTTCCCAACTTCTTTTACAAACGAATGCTATCGTGAAGTACTTGAATATCTTATTATTTCTCCAAAATTGGAAATTTTATTTTGTTTTCTGAAAGCACTAACTTTCTCTGTAAATTTCGTTTTTAAGTTCTCAATTTTAAATAGGATTTCATACCCCGTAGCATTATTCTTAATCACCTCTTCCAAAGCTTTTAAAAATTCTAATTTATCCTTAATTAAGTCAGTTTCAAACTCTATTTCATCCATTTTAAATCATTTTTTATTATTTTTCATTTTTTATATCAAAATTATTGTCATATTCACAACTTCCACACTTATTTTTGTTATTTGCTAGTTGTGCTTCTCGTTCTTTCTTCCAGTATTCAAGTTTTTATTCCCCAATTTTTTTTTTTAATTTATAATACCAACTAAATTTTTTAGAGATTTTTTTTAAATCATTAAAAAGTGTTTTAATCTGACTTTTGAATTTATTTGATAATTCTATATTTAGAAGAAAATTAAATAGAGATACAAATTTAATAATTAACTCGAATGCCCTATGAGAAAATTCATTTTTATTCAATTTTTTCTTATTGAAGGATAAAACTCTTATATAAAATCCGAAAAAATTAAGATAGTAATCATTAGGAGTGATAATTATTTTCTTATCATAATCGATAACACAATTATAAACTTTTTGGAGAAAGTTATTACTTAATAATTCAGTTTTAATTGTTTGATTTACCTTTTGGAAATTTACATTTTCATCAGTGATATAAATTGGAATTTTTGCTTTAATATTTAAGTTAAAACAAGTCTGATTGTTATCAACATTAGATTCCTCAAATATATCAATTTTATCAATTATTAATTTTGTTTTATTGATATCTTTAAATTTTTTTGGTAATTTCAACTCTATTGGCTTAACTGTTAAGCTATCAACTAAATATGGTTTGATTGAATAATTTTCATAGATTACCGAGTTATTGAATGAAAATTCAATTTCATTCCAGATTTCTTCCAAATAGTCTCTAAGTTTATTTAGTATCATTATTTTTATTGAATTTTCATCAGGTCTATTTTTCAGTAACTTATTATTTATTATAAGATCTAAATCTTCATCAATAGAAATCAATAGGAATTCTGGAATATCAGGATCAATAAATTCAGCATGAATTTCTTTAGCTTTACTTTTTTTGCCCATTTGGTAAAAACATATCTCCTCTCCGTTTGTAACAATAGATAAGCAATTAGGAAATTGATTACTTAAGCTTATAAGAGTTGAGTCGTCAGTATGACTGTGGAAAATTTCACTTGAAAATGGGTGGGAATGATAGATACCAATTGGACCTATTCCTTGTGGCATTATAGAACTTATTTCTTGAAATTCTTGAGCGTGTGGAATTGCGCTTATAAGCGTTTGTTGTTCAAATCGTTTACACTCAATAATGGCTAAAACTCTTGGAATATCTTCTTTTTGATATCCAATTAACCATCCATATATCTCATTTTTACTGGATAAAGCTTGGCATTTTATTATATTAATGAATGCTTCCGATACATGGAAAATTTCTATAGAATTTCACACTTTTTTTTCTGAATTTCTTATAATTTTTTATTTACTTTAAATTATTATTTCTTTCCGACCTTTTTATCCTCCCAATTTTTATAAGTGCTCATTAGTTTATCGATCTCATCAATTCTTTTTGGGTGTTAATTCTTTCGACTTTCATCTTTTATTCTTTAAGTTTTTCAATTAAATCATCTATTTCTCCTTTTGAAATTTTAGGTTTTACTGTTTTCGTATAGTTACGAGATTTTATACCGCAAATAGGACAATTTTCATCTCTTTTAGTTTCATAATGTAAAAATTTTCCTGTTATCATGTTATACATGAGATAATCAATCATTTCTCCAAACTTTAGTATATATTTTAACATTTCTTGAATTTGAATGCTTGCCAAGATAGCCATAGTGGATGGTAAAGATGCGACACATGGTTCTCCTCTTTCATCGGGAATATCTATAGATATGTCACTTATACATTTAGCGCAAGCGGTTTTGTATGGAATGATAGGATGAATATGACCAGATAAACCGCTTCTAGAAGCTCCTGCGTCTATGAACGGAATCTTGAATAAGACACACTTGGCATTTAGATATTCTCTTGCGGGAATATTATCTAATCCATTTAAAATGATGTCAATTTGTTTAATTTCAGCTTCAAACTGAGATTCGAAGTTTGGATCCATAATATCATTATTAAAATATTGTATTTTTACATCAGGATTTATTTCTTTCAAGATTTTTGAAGCAACTTTAACTTTTAGTTGCCCAATATGTTCTTCTTTAAACATATGTCTGTTTAAATTAACAATATCTACGGTGTCGAAATCGAATAGTGATAATTTCCCTATACCACATCTTACTGCCATTTCAGCTGAAACACAACCAAGTCCTCCAATACCGACAATTCCGATATTGGATTTTCTAAGATCGTCCCAATTAACATCATAACCACACTCTTTTATTGCTTTTAATCTTGTATATCTATCTTGAGTCATTATTAACCAGTCTCTTAATATCTTAAAGCTTTCGGAACTTTTGAAATTCTATTACAATAACCACATTCAACTATTCCATTTATATCTATAGTTTTAATAGGGAGATTCCCACCACATTCTGGGCATTGAACACTCAAAGCTTCAATTTTTTGCTCCAATCCTAGCCGCAATTGATAAATTCTTGAATCATATTTTTTTAAAGTTTCAGAGATAATTTGCTCATTTTCTCCTGTAACCCACATTATTAATGTTCCAGAATGCCCAGAAGCCATAATTTGTATATCTATTAATTGGATCGACTCAGAATCTCGTATGATTAAAAATACAGCTGAGGCAAGATAATCTTGTTCCTTATCATCAAATGATTCTTCTATAGGATCTTCAATAGGATCTAATCCTTTAAAAATATTGAGACTTGATTTAAATAATTGTCTTGGATTTGTTGACTTAAACTTGTATTTTTGACCTTTATTTGGATAATTATTCTGTTTTATCTGTCTAATTAACTTGATAGTTTTCTGTTTTATTTGTCTTTCTAAAATATCAACGCGATCCTCTTGGATCAACAATTTTTCTCTCTTAATTTCAGAGAGATTTTCGTTTGAGCTCTTCCATAGGAAAATTTTGGTTCTATCTCCTATATATACTGGTGGATTTGGAAGTGTTGAATTTATAATTCCTGTGGCTACTATAGGCGACCCATACCGGGAAATAGGAGAGTTTACTTATAGATATTGTGAAAAAATTAATGAGAAAAGACCTATGGAAAATGAAGGAATTCCATACCGGGAAATAGGGAAATAGGAGAGTTTACTTATAGATATTATGAAAAAATTAATGAGAAAATTAATGAGAAAAGAGAAAATTAATGAAAATCTTAAAAAATATGATCAGTCGCACTCTGATCAGATTTTCACTCCTGATTATATTAATTTTATGAAAGATTTTGCAAAAAAGTCTCAAGAAAAAATGTTTCTCGGTGACTGGGTTTTGGAATTTATTGATGGAGAAGGAAAACCGTTTACTTATGGATTTAACTTTACGCAATGCGGAAGTAACGAATTAGCTAAAAAATTGGGAATGGAAAAATATATGCCTTTTATCTGTCTAGCAGATTTCACTGAAGCTACCGCTGCTGGTTTTGGCTTTACTCGCACTCAAACGTTAGGTAATGGTGCCCCAATATGCGACCATCGCTATATAAAAGGTGGTTCCACACCACGAGGATGGCCACCAGAAAAAATTCAAGAGTACAAAGATAGATACTAATAAGGGAATCTTCAAAATTTTGACAACATTAATTATTTTGAAGCTATTCATTCAAAAATTCAAGAAAATTCTTCATGGGCATCGCCGTAGCCATAAAAATTATGGGTTTTTCTTCACCAGCAACTTTGGTGAAATCCTTATCAAGGAATAATTTACATAATTCGCCAAATTTTTCCGAGAATTTGTTAAATTGTTGGGGAGAAAGATGGATGTAACTTGTTAATGCAGGAAATTCTTTATCTTCAATACTAAATCGGGATGATGTGCTTGAAGTATCCTCTCCAATTGTACACTTAGGATTAAATACTCCAAAAAGGAGCTTTTTTGTTAGATCTCTCATTTTTTCTGGTTCTGTCTCAAAAGTGTTCTCTATCTTTTTGTAGAATTGATGTTGAATCTTCAGGTTAGCTAATTTCATTTTCGTTATAAAAATAAATGTATCTAATATAATTTTGGCTTGTTCAACCGTAAGTTTCTCGAGATTAAGTCCTGGTATGACGTCTTCAAATTCAGTTCCAAACTCAGGATTAATTGTATACACATTTTCAAAAACTTTGGGTTTATCTGAGTTCGGATCAGAATATATTGGCCTTTTTTCTTCTATTAAAGCATTAGCATCTTTCATCTTTCTTATGTGTCCATGGATGGTAGATTTACTTTTATTAAGCTTTTGAGCAATTTCGGTTAAGCTTAACTTCCCATACATGTTAAGAAAAGTAAAAATTTGAAATCTTGTCTTGCTTAAGAGATCAAATAGATCAGATACGTGTTCTCTTTTTGGTTGTTTTTGCATTTTTTATCCCTAGTTTAATAATGATTCGAAAATATTTAAAATGATCGAATTCGAATAATTATAAAAAATACGAACACTTAAATATTATCTTATTCTTTAAATATTTATTGAATTCGGATTTGATATTAAAAATCGAATTCGAGAAAATCGGAAAAAACCGAGGTTAATACAATGGATAATAAAAAAGACAATGTAATAAAAAAGGCTTGGCCTGCATTTATCGCAAAAATTTCTTATGTAATGACTATCAACGCTGTCTACTTGAATGTTGTTATAATTTCGAACTTACTTTGGAGTGGAGAACCATTTCATAGTAGCGAATTAGGTTTGATGATCGGAGGAACAATGATAGTAATGGCATTTTCTGGAATATTATTTGGGTTTCTTGCAGATAATTTCTCTCGAAAAAAGATGTTCACATTCTCAATTAGTCTTTTTGGAATTAGCTTAATCCTGAATGGTTTTGTTCCTGTTGGTTTGGGGAATGTATCTTTTTACCTTTTTCTCACTATTCTATTCATTCAAGGATTTTTTAGTGGAGCTTTTACGCCTACCGAAACTTCTTATATAAACGATACTATTGAAAAAACAAATAGATCAGGTTATTATGGCGCTATAAATGCAATATTACAAATGACTCAGATTGTCGGAATGCTCATATCTTCCCTCTTATTTCAAAATTTACTCTGGAGACAATTCTATTGGTTTTTTGGAATCTTAATATTATTTGAAGGGCTGATAGTTGGAATCAAGGCTCAAGAACCAAAAAGGGGTGCAATTCAGGAAGAATTAAAGGATGTCTTGAACTCAGAGAAAGTAGAGTACAACTATAAACTAACAAGAGAAACCATGAATTCAACGATCCTTAAAAGAACCAATGTCATAGCATTCATAGAAGGTATTTTTACAACCGTCTTGTTAGCAGTCCCGGATTTCTTATTAATTGCTTACATGACTGGCCCAACTCATAATATCTCTCCATTCACGATTACCGTTTTTTTGATAATGACTGGTGTTCCAGGTGCAATGATTGGTTCTCTTGCATTTGCTAAGATTTCAGATAGATTAGCGAAGAAAAATATTCGAAATCGAGTATACATGATAATATCTTCTCTAATGGGAATGTTTGTTTTATATTTACTGATTTTTCTATTCCCTTTTCCAAATTTTAGCGTAACCGAAGGAAGAAATCTGGGGATAATCTTTGTACATCCTGAATTCATAATTCTAGGCATAATGGCTTTCCTTGCGAAGATGATCTTTATAATTTACGCAATAAATCAACCTCCAATACTTCAAAACATCAATCTACCCGAAGCACAAGGTAAAATTAGCTCGGCAAACCAATTTCTTGAATTAATTGGATCAGGACTAGGGCCAATCATCGCTGGATTTCTACTGGCTAATTTTAACCAAAATTTTCAACTAACCGTTTTTATTTCAGTAAGCATCGGAATGATTGGCGGCTTGGCTTGGCTATTCGGAGCAAAATCAATCAACAGAGATGTTCAAAATATTTCGTCAATTTTAAATGGTAGAGCAGAAGAATTAAAAGAAAATAGAAATGAAGTCGGCGAAATAGCTCTCTCTATAAATCAATAATAACCTATTTTTTAGGAAAATAATCTATTTAAAACGAAAAAAATTAAAATAATCATCTTTTAACTTTTATATTTTATCAATATTCGACTTTAATATAGCAGACTGAAGATTCTTACTATGACAATAAAACCACCTAATAAAAGTGTAGAAGAGTTCATTAGGAAGATCGAAAACCCAACTATAATAGCCGATTCCTTTACGATTCTAAACCTTATGAAAGAAGTTACCCAAGAAGAACCTATTCTGTGGAGAGACAGCATCGTTGGATTTGGAACACATCATTATAAATACTCAACTGGGATGGAAGGAGACTCATTTTTAACTGGATTTACGCCAAGCGAAGAAAATCTGAGAATTTATATTATGCCTGGTTTTGAGAATTACCACCAGTTACTTGATAAACTTGGTAAGTTCAAAACTGGGAAGTCTTCTCTTTACATCGATAATTTGGAAGATGTAAATATGGATATTTTAAAAGAAATAATTATTGAATCCGTAAAATATACGGAAAAACTTTTCCATA
>JAEOTW010000224.1 GCA_016839655.1 Promethearchaeota archaeon
AAAAATGAGCACAAACACCACAACCGATGCACCATTCTGCATTTATTTCTGCTTTATTATTATCATCTCCCTCAATTGCTTCTACAGGGCATTTTTCCATACAAGTACCACATCCGACACATTTACTCTTATCAATTTCAGATATGAAATTAGTTGAGTTTATCATAGCTGTAGTTCCCTTTCTCCACCAATCAAATATTCCACAGCAACATTTACAACAATTACAGATACTAGTTTCATCTTTAGAGATATCAGAATGTGGGTGCCAAGCTTTATGGACTAACCCATCATTTTCAGAACGTTTTAATATTGACAATGCTTCATCCTTTGATATCATTCTCCCAAAACCTTGTTCAACAACATATTTTGCAGATTTACCAAGAGTAAAACAATTTTCTCTTAATTCTGTCTGTTTACATGGATTTGATAATAAATCTTGATGATGACGACAAAAACAATGACCTACAGCAATATCATCAAATTTTTCTATAATTTCTTCGACTTTTTGGGTGATCATTATTTTCTCTTCGGGAACTTCTATGTCTTTATTAACCAATATCTGAATTTCTTCTCCTTTTATATTTTTATCTAAAAAAGGGACAGTCCGATCAAAAGGAGGCATCCTTTCAAATAAAGGCAGAACTGTATCGTAATTCTTCTGAATAAATTCGGCTAATTCATCAAATAATTGAGCAAATAATTGAGCAATTTCTTTCTCTTCCTCATTAAAACTAATTCGTTTCATAAAAGTATACTCGAATGCCCCTACCATAATTAATGGCATTAATCTATATACCATAATCCCTTTCGAATTAGGTTGATTAAATAAAAATCCGTTCTTAGCTAGTTTTTTTATATGAATCTCTATCTCATCCTTAGACATTTTGGTACTTTTTATTAATTCTTCCATTGTTTGAGAAATTTTTCTTTTAAAACCCATAATAAAATCCAATTGTGCCTCGTCAACCAATAATTTCAATAGTTCAATCATCGTATTATTTATTGGAAATGGAAGAAAACCTGCTTTTACAATAGTTCTTGCTGCCCTTCTGTATTTATCTTCTGACATTTTTATCAAATATATTATAGTCGTTTATGATTATTTGGTTAATAATTAATCTTAAAATTAAATATTACCCTTATTAGTTATTATAGATCCAAATACTTAAGAAAGAGGAAGAGAGAAGATGGTAAACGTCTTAATAGTGGGACATGGAGCAAGAGAGCACGTTATTGGTGAAACTCTTGTTAATGGAGGGGCTAATTTATTTTCTTTTATGAGTTTTAAAAATGCTGGATTAGAGGATTTAAGCAAAAAAGTAAAAATTCATTCTGAAACAGATTTTAGAGAAATTATTGATTTTTGTCAAAATAATAAAATTGATTATGCTGTAATTGGACCTGAGGCTCCATTGGTTGTTGGAATTGTTGATGCACTTGAAAAGGGTGGAATCCCATGTATTGGTCCTAAAATAGAAGCTGCTCAACTAGAGGGTTCAAAAGTATTTACCAGAAATCTATTAGAAAAATATAATATTAAATCAAATGTAAAAAGTAAAGTTTTTAATTCAATGGATGGAATTGAGAGCTATATTAAAGATATAGGTGCAGAAAATATTGTAGTAAAACCAGAAGGCTTAACTGGGGGCAAAGGTGTTATGGTTTATGGAGATCATCTCTTCTCAAAAGAAGATATATTGAATTATTGTTTAGAATTGGTTAAAACGAATAAAAGATTGCTTTTGGAAGAAAAATGTATTGGTGAAGAATTCACCTTACAAACGTTTGTTGATGGAAAAAATGTTCTTGGCTCTCCATTAGTTCAGGATCATAAAAGAGCTTATGAAGATGATAAGGGTCCAAATACGGGAGGGATGGGATCCTATTCTATGGAAGACCATCTTATGCCCTTTATTTCGCAAGAAGATGTTAATGAAGCGCTTGATGATATGAAAAAGACTGTAGCAGCTATAAAAGTAGAAACTGGTGTTGAATATAAAGGATTTTTGTATGGACAATTTATGAAAACGGCAGGAGGATTGAAATTAATTGAATATAATTCTCGATTTGGTGATCCTGAGGCTATGAATGTTTTACCGCTCTTAAAGGGAAATCTAGTAGATATTTGTTGGGCTATTATTAATGGAAATTTGTCTCCAAATTTTAAATTTGAAAATAGCGCTACTGTGTGTAAATATCTAGCTCCAGAGGGATATCCCCTCAATCCTAAAAGTAATGAACAAGTCAAAATAAATATAGAAAAAATTAGAAAATCTGGAGCAAAATATTATTATGCTTCAGTATATCGAAAGGATGGAAAGATATTTACTACATCTTCAAGAGCAATGGGTGTACTAGGGATTGCTAAATCTTTGGAGGAAGCAGAAAAGATTGCTGAAACAGGAGTAAAATGCATTGAGGGAAAACTTTTTCACAGAAAAGATGTAGGTACACGAGCATTATTACAGAAGCGTATTGATCACATGAGTTCTCTTTTGAATAAATAAAAACTGTTTTATGTTTTACATGGTACCTAATTAGTAGTAGCTTATATTCTATAATCATCAAATTATAATATTATATATATTAGATATTTCTTGAAACTATGAATTGGCATGATAAAAATGCAGAATTCAATGCCTTAATAAAACGAATCTTTCATGGTGAAGATTGGCAGAATAGAGCTGAAGCCGCTAGACAACTCGGTTTATTAAAAGATGGAAGAGCTACAAATCTATTATGTAGAGCTCTTAGATCTGAGAAAGATAATACTGTCATTAATAAAATAATAGAAGCATTAGGGCGAATTAGAGATGCAAGAGCCACATTAAGAATTATCGAACACCTTAAAGAGGAACAAGAAAAATACGAGCCAGATAAGTATAGAATTATATATATAATTGAAAGTCTAACAAGGATTAAAGATAGGAGAGCATTAGCATATTTAGGGCCACTTTTAGATTCTTCTGATGATGATATTAAAGATTTAGCATTAAATGCCTTCAATATAATAGAACCAAACTGGAAAGAAATAATTGAAAGAGAGAGAAATAAATCAATTGCAGAGATTTTTAAAATAAAAGATTAAAGCAGAAAGCCTACTTTTCAATAATAAATCTTTAATAAGTAGTTTTTTTAACATTTTTTGCTCTTTATACTATAAAAGATTTAAAATAATATAACAAAAGGAAGGTTTTTTTGAATAAAAAGCGATTTTGTTGTTGTTGGGATCTCGAGGGACCTATTAGTGTTATCGATTTTGCTGCTGAACTTGGAAAAAAATTAAGTAAAAAACCAGAATTAAATTTGCATAAATATAATATGGGCGATTTTTTTACTATGATTTCAAATTATGATGATTATCTTATTGATATACCAGGAGTAAAAGAACGATTGAATATTCCTGAATATCAACCAGGAGATACGTTGAGATTAATGGCTCCTTTGTACGCATCTTGCTTCACAGACGAAGAATTAATCAGTTTGGCTAAAAGTAATTTAGGTCTATTGCCAGGATGTAAAGAGTTAATGAAAATCTTAAAAAAAGATTGGGATATATTCGTTATTTCTACAAGTTATACACATTTTGCACATACTGTAACAGAAGCTCTCGAAATTCCAAAAGATCATGTATATTGTACAGATTTAAGTATCAAACAATTAAAACATGGATTCCCAAATATTGAAGATGCTGTAAATGTATTGATACGTGAGATATATGAAAAATACCTTACAAATAACAAAGATTTGAATAGTATTATTGAAGATTTAAATGATTTTTTCTGGATCGCCCCAAAATCTGATTATATAAAGATTATGAACCATATTATTGTTCGAGGGGGGAAAAGAAAAGAGTTAGCTGTTGAAGATATATCTAAGAGAACTAATATTCCAATTACAGAAATGATAGCTTTAGGAGATTCAATTACTGACATTAATATGCTCCAAAGATTGAGTGATGAAGGCGGTATCGCAGTATCATTTAATGGAAATAGATTTAGTGTTGAACGAGCTAATGTAGCTCTTACTACAACAAATAGTTTAGGCGTTTTACCTATTTTCCAAGAAAAAAAAAACATAAATGATTTTTTAGAATATTGGGAATCTAATTTTAAAAGCTTTCAGAACCATCCTAACAAGATCCCAAATAATTTAATCTCACCGCAATGTAAAGAGATCTTCATGAAATATGACTTTATACCCGAGATTGTAAATCTAACAAATAAATCAAAAGATCAAATAAAGGAAATAATCTCGAGGCAAGAAAAAATAAGGAAACTCATGAAAGGATGGGCAAGCAAATTAGGATAGTATTAGATGCATAAATTTTGTCCAAATAGTTTACAAAGTAGATATTAGCCTTAATGAAATCTAAATTAATAAAAAATATATTATAATTTATACAATTTTCTTATAAGAAAAGATAAATTTTCTGTTATGCTGATGGACTATTTAATTTCTAAAATGTTATGTGGGGTAATTGTTAAAGATGACAAGCACATTTGAAAGTTACAATAAAATTGGTCAGATTTTTTCTGAAAACATTGATGATCTTATATTTATACTTAATCATAAATATCAATGTGAATATACTAATTTTGAAAAAATTACCATAAAGAAAAAAATTAATGAATTTATTCATCCAGATGATTTCAAGCGAGTAAATAAATTACTAAAAGATATTTTTAAGACAGGTTATGGAGTAGAAGACGTTCAAATTAAATATAGTAGTAACCCATTTAAATGGTTTGAAATAAAAGGTAAGAGTTTCATAGACAACGAAGATAAAAAAAAAAAAACTATTTTAGTCTGTAGAGAGATAACTAAATTTAAAAATCTTGAGTTTGAAATAAAAAAAAGCCGAGCTCGTTTTGGTGAACTAACAGAATATGTCCCAGAGATACAATTTTGGAAGCTACTTCAAACAAGAGAGGGGAAAAGTGTAGTACAAAAAACCAGGGAAATGCTAGAGGTAGTATTGGATAATATACCTCAACTTATTTATTGGAAAGATACAAAATTGGTTTACATGGGGTGTAATAAGAATTTTGCACTCTTAAATAAGATCAACGAACCAACAAGTATTATTGGGAGCACAGATGAAGATCTAATTTGGTTGAAAGAAAATGTAAATTCTATTAAAGATAAGGAAAATGAAGTAATGACAAATAATAGGGCTCAATTTAATACTATCGAATCATTATCTATAATTAATGGCACGCAGATATGGTTTGAGATTAATAGAATTCCTTTACACGACCCAAAAGGTAAGGTAGTAGGAATTTTAGTTACCTATGAAGATATTACTGCACGTAAAATCTCAGAGCAAAAGTTAAAAGAATCAGAAGAAAAATATCGTGGAATCCTTGAGAATATTAAGGAAACATATTTTGAAGTCGATTTAGAAGGAAATTTTACTTTTTTTAATGATGCTTTTAGTAATCTTATAGGATATTCAAAAAATGAATTACTAGGTTCAAATTATCAAAATTATGTAAGTGAGGAAAATAAGGATAAAATTTTTACAGTCTATAATCAAGTGTATAAAACTTCAATGCCTCAATCTGGTTTTCAATTTCAATTTCAGAAAAAAAATGGAGATATTGTCACATGTGAATCTTCTGTGTATTTAAGATATGACTCAGAAGGGAATAAAATTGGCTTTAATGGATTAGCAAGAGATATTACAGAGAAATATTTTCTAGAACAGAAAATTAAAGAATCTGAAGAAAAATATCGCACCATGTTCAATTCAAGTCCAGATTATATATTCTTAACAGATATTAAAGGAGATATCTTAGATATGAATCCAGCATTATTAAGACGTATTGGAATGAAAATAGATGAAGTTAAAGGTCTAAATTTTGCTCATTTTCTAGCTAGTGATAATATTGATGAATTAAGAGATGTAGGGGATGCAATCGCAGCTGGCAAAGAGATTAAAGGTGTTGAAATCAAAGCGCAAACGTATAGTGGAGAAATATTTGAATATGAAGTAAACTCTGTACCATTAAAGGAAGATGGAAAAATTAGTAAAATTTTAAATTTAGCGAGAGATATAACTCTTCGAAAACAAGCTGAACAAAAAGTAAGGGAATCTGAAAAGAAATATCGTCACTTATTTGAGAGTTCTCCTTATGCTATTTGGTTAATGAATGAAGATGGAGTTATAGTTGATTGTAATTCAACAATGAACGATTTACTTTCAGGTTTAGAAATGAAAGATCTAATCGGAAAAAAATTTTCAGATGTATTATCAGTTCTAAAAAGATCTGAATATCTCATAGGCATGTTAAAGAATCGATTCAAAAAATTTCTAAAGGGCGAGAAATTGGGACCATTGGAATTTCAAATTACTCGAATCGATGGAACAAAAATTTGGTTATCAATTACTAGTTCACTGGTAAATATTAGAGATCAAAAACTAACTCAGGCAATTATACAAAATATAACTGAAAAGAAAAATGCTGAACAAAAAATAAAAGATTCAGAAACAAAATATCGTCATCTCTTTGAAAATTCTCCATATTCAATTATACTGATCAATAGAAAAGGATTCATAATTGATTGTAATCCTGCAACTGAGAAATTTTTTAATAGGAAGAATGAAGACTTAACAAATAGAAATTTCCTAGATGTAGGGATAAAACCCGGAAATGTTTTACCTCTATTTAAACAAAGATATCAATCTGTACTAAAAGGCATTAGACCAGAACCACTTGAAGTTCAAATATCAAGATCACAAAATGGGCGTTTAATGTGGATCAGTATTGATGATACTTTCGTTGAAATTGGGGGAGAAACGGTTTTCCAAGTTATAATACAAGATATCACAGAGAAAAAACTAGCTGAACAAGAAATAAAGAAATCTCAAGAAGAATTACAAATTTTAAAGAGAGAATTAGAGCAAAAAGTTTTAGAGAGAACTAAGGATTTAATAGAATCAGAACAGCAATATCGTACAACAATTAATTCATTAAGTGATCCTTTACATGTCGTTGATAGAGATTTAAAAATTATTTTAGCTAACTCTGCGTTTGACTTTTGGCTCAGTGATTTAGATATAGAAAAAAAAATTATTGGTCAAAAGGTTTTTGATGCCTTTCCATTCTTACCTGATGAAGTTCGCGAAGAATACGAACATGTTTTTAGTAGTGGTGAAACTCTTCTTACTGAGGGGAGTATTTTATTAAATAATATTGAAATTTTCACTGAAACGCGCAAAATACCAATATTTAGTGAAGGTAAAGTCAATCAAATAATCACTATTATTAGAGATATCAGTGAACGCAAAAAAATAGAGGACCAATTGAAAGAATCTGAAAAAAACTTCAGAAATATGATAACCAATTTAGACGAGGGATATTATATGGTGCAATGGAAAGGAAATATATTATATCATAATCCAGCATTTAGTAGGATAGCGGGAGATGTTCCTAATGAAAATTTAATTGGAAATCCACCTCCATTTTATTGGCAAAAACCAGAAGACCAAGAAAAATATCAAAGAGAATTACAAGAAACTGGGGTTATTCGAAATTACATCGTTCCAGTAAAAAAGAAAAATGGAGAAAATATTGTTGTACAGGTCAATGCGCATCTAATAAGAGATGATAATAATAATCCTTTGGTTATTGAAGGCACTTTTTCTGATATTACTGAGAAATTTAGATTAGAAGAGGAATTAAAAGAATCTGAGAAGAAATTAAGATTGCAAAATATTGAATTGAGAAAAATTGATAAAGTTAAGAATGACTTCATAACAATGGCAGCTCATGAATTAAAAACTCCACTAATTTCAATTTCTGGTTATACAGATTATATTTTGATGAAACATAGAAACCA
>JAEOTW010000225.1 GCA_016839655.1 Promethearchaeota archaeon
ATATCAGTCAAAGATGGCATTCCTTTCTTAAAAACCATTTCAATTTCTTCTTCTCCTAAAACACCGAGATAACCAGGTTGGAACCTAACTTTTTCAACGAGATTTTCAGCGAGGGCTAACATTTGGGATGTCTCTACTTCACCCGCATGAGCTCCGGCTTCTTCTTTTGTTATATTAAACTCTGCTGCAATTTTATCCCCAACCTCTACAAAAGCCATCAAATCTGTAAAACCAAAAATCTTTATATTAGGATATTTCTCCTGTACTTCCTCAATAGCTTCCTTTATTGGATTAAAATTTCCTCCATGCGAAGGGATAAAAATAATGTTTTCAAATCCGTGTCGTTGAAGACTCTCCACATAATCGCGTATAATCGCCTTCAAAGTGGATTTTTTTAACGATATTGTCCCAGGAAAGGGTAAATGATGATCTGAACACCCTACTCTTATAGTTTGCGCTTGCAACGCATTTTTTAAGCTATGGACGATTAAGTTAACCATGACATCAGCAATTTTAGTGTCTGTTTGAGTTGGTAAGTGAGGTCCATGTTGTTCAGTCGAACCTACTCCAATTACGACCGTTTTGAAACCTTGGTTAATCGCTTCTTTAATGTCAACCCAATTCATTTCTTCCATTCGGAGAGTATTCATTTTTAGTTTTTTACCTTTTTAACATTTATTTATTGAATTACATTCGTCTTAATATAAGAATCTTCAGAAGTTAATGAGTTTTCAATGTTTTGTTTTACAGAGATATTTCATTTCCAAACAATTCTAAACATTTTGTAGTTCCGTATAAAGAGGTATAGCGCTTGTTCTTTTAATAACCTCCCATTTCATAGGATATTTTAAATATTGCTCTAATTGACTTAAAATTCTGATCGTGTTAATCATGTATCCGTAGAATAATTTATAAGCGATTAAATAAAACAAAATTTTTGGCTTTTCCCTTACATCCACATATACCGCATACATACTGATAGCTATTTCTATTATCAGAAAGAAAAAAAACCAGAAAAAATAAATTCGTATATATATAAGAAATCCAGAAAATGGATTAAACATAAGTATAAAAGACCACAAACCTACGAAAAAGTTAAACCAAGAAAAGATTAAGCCATTCAAAGATACCCATGGAATCATAAACAATCCCGTAGTTCCATATTTTGGATTAAAAACCATGCCTCTATGTTTAATTATTACTTGTAATAATCCTCGATACCAACGATACCTTTGTTTAGCCAAATTAAAAATAGATACTGGAGCTTCTGTATATCCGATTGATTTAGGTTCATATTTTATTTTATATCCCGCTCTTAATATTTTTAAAGTTAAGTCTGCATCTTCTGCAAATGTATCTCCACTATAGAAACCCACCTCTTTAATTATAGATTTTCTAAAAGCTCCTAAAGGACCTGGAACTACTGTTACTTTTCTAAAAAATGCCTCACTTCTTCTTTGAATATTTAACTTAGAAATATATTCCAAAGCTTGTAATTTTGTAAGTATGTTTTCTCGATTTCCAACTTTTATATTCCCTGCTACTGCTCCAACCTTACTATCAATGAAATGACGGACTAATGGCTGTATTGCGTTCTTATCTAAAATTGTATCAGCATCAATACATATTATAATATCTGATTTAGATGATTCTATCCCCTTATTTAGTGCACCCCACTTTCCACCATTTTTTTTTTTTGAAATGACCCTAATTGGATTATTAGATTCCATCAATTTTGCAATTTTCAAAGTATCATCCTTTGAACCATCATCCACAATAAAAATCTCTTTTTGACTATAACTCAGTTCTAAAACTGATCTTATTGTTTTTTCAATCACTTTACCCTCATTATAGGCGGGTATAATTATTGAAACTGATGGTGTAGTCTCAAAGTCCTTAATATTAGAACGAAACAAGAGTGAAGTAGATAAATTAACAAAAGTTCTAAAGCCAAAAAATACTGATAATGTGATAAATAGTATAGAAGTTATTTGATATAATAATTCTTGAGCGAATAGAGATAAAATTACCTGAATGATTCCTAAAATTGCAATTATCGTAAGAATTATTTTAACTGAAGAAAATGTTTTTTTTTTGATTGGTGATGAAAACCTTTTTCTCGCATTTCCATACCAAAATAAAGTAATAATGACGGTTAAAACCCCAATAATAGCAGAAATATAGGTGATCAAATATAATATTGGATAAATATTAAGAAAATTAATAAAATGAATCATTATTTCACTAAGGAATAGGATTAGTGAAATTATAATAATTAATACAGCTACAATAATTCTTTTAAATCTCATATCATTTTATCTCAGAGAGGATAAGTTATCTTTAGAATAACAATTATTAAGTATTAAGGTATAAACTTTCCCCTATTTGATGTGGAAAAATTAGATATAAAAAACAGGTTGTTCTTCCATGTGCTCGAGTATCTGGAGCGATTATCTGAAAATGATTTGCTAATTCTTTGATTTGGAGAATTAGTGAATATGTTATATAATAATGCATCATATATTTATATATAATTAATAATATATTACTTATAATAGAATCTTTTGTGATTAAAATTGGGCTATAAAACCATTTCATTGTCAGATGAGGCTTATAACGTATTAAAAAGCAAAAAACTAAAGGGCGAGTCGTTTAATGACTTGATATTAAGGTTACTATCTGAGCCTAAACAAGAAGACATTTTGAAACTAAAAGGGAGTTGGAAAGGTTCGAGTGAAGAAGCAGATAATATTACATCTTTGATCTATAAGAATAGAGAACAAGCGAGGATACGAAGGTGAAATAAAAAATGGTGATATTAGATACGGATCTACTAATTGGATTCCTGAGAGACAATGAAGAAGCAATTAATAAGATATCGAAGCTTCTTGTCAAGCACGTGATTCTTTTTACAACTTCAATTAATGCTGCTGAATTATATTTTGGAGCATGTTTATCTGAAAAAGCTCAAGATAATGTGGAAACTGTTGAGAGGTTACTTGAAAATGTGAACATAATTCCATTTGAGTTGATTCATGGGAAAATTTATGGAGAGATAAGATCAGATTTACAGAAAAAGGGAGAGATAATAAACGAATTGGATGTGTTTATTGCGAGTATCGCAATAGAAAAAGATCTCCCGATAATTACCAGAAATACTAAAAATTTTGAGAGAATTATAAAACTAAAAGTGGAATCATGGTAGTTTATTATTGAACGTTTTCATCACGTTATTTTTAATTTTGAATGGTTATTCTACTTGAAGGATTATTTCGATGAGGTAATAACAAAAGAATTACTGATTAAGCAATAGGGAAAGTAGTCTAATGCTTGGATCTTTTTTTTAAAAAAATTAAAAAATGGAGAGGAATTAATGACTATAATTCAAATTTTATTAAACTGTGATATACATGGTTGTAAATTTTCAAGACTTAATGCACATTGAAATATCGGTCCCTGATGCTGAAA
>JAEOTW010000226.1 GCA_016839655.1 Promethearchaeota archaeon
AAATAGTAGAATCGCAAGAAATGAGAGGCAAAAAAATAACTACATATTGGCAAAAACTAAAAACCCATGGTTATATTATGGGGAAAAGTATCATAATAAATATGGAAAGAAGTGAAAAGTTATATGAAAGTCTAAAAATGCGAGGTTTTTCTGGTAAAATTTCATTTGCTCCAATTAAATTAAAACTAACTGATGTGGGGTTATTAATTTTATTCACTTTAATGATCTTTAGTTTTGTTTTTATAATAAATTTAGAATCAATTTATCAAGGTGTTTTTGCATCAATAATGCGGTAGAAGTAGAAAATTTAAATTTTGGTTATAACTCGGGATTTAAAATACAAAATATATCTTTTAAAATAGAGGAAAATGTTATTTATGGATTAACTGGAAACAATGGTTCAGGTAAAACCACTTTACTAAGATTACTAGTTGGTTTATTAAAACCTAAATCTGGTATAGTAAAAATTTTTAATAAATCACTTACACGAGATAAGAAAGAATTATGGGAAATTAGGAAATCTATTGGATTTTTATTCCAAAATCCTGATGATCAACTATTTGCTCCCACTATACAAGAGGATATTAGTTTTGGGGCTAGAAATTTAAAACTTGATGAGGAAGAAGTTAAGTCTAGAGTTGATTGGGCTTTAGAAGCAGTGGGATTATTAGAATTTAAAGATTATTCCCCTTTTAACCTTTCTTGGGGCCAAAAAAAAAGAGCAGCTTTAGCTGGTTTGCTTGCAATGAAACCAAAATTATTGATTTTGGATGAACCCTTTGCAAACCTTGATTTTAATTCAATTTACAATCACCTTAAAATTTTAGAAAAACTTAGAAAAAAAAATAAAATCACTATATTTTTCACATCTCATAATTTGATTTTCGTAGAACATTGGGCTGATAAAATGTTATTTTTAAATGAGGGAAAGATTATTTTTGATGGTACTCCTCGCAATGGACTGGTAGATTCAAAAGTCAAGCAATTGCTAGGATCTTATGATGATATTCTATCATTATTAAAAAAGAGTTATTAATGAATTCAATTAAATCTTTTACTATTAAATTAATTTTAAATTTACTAAATTTATACTTTAATAAAATTTAATGTAAAAATTTCATGCTCCTTACACTTACTTACTTTCATCAGATTAAAGGACCAAGTGTATTAATATCTTATCCTGATGTTAAATTAGAAGAAGATATTGTAAACAGACTTCTAAAATTCTTTGATCTTGAAATTGATGAAACATTTTTTGAAATTGTCTTGATAACAAAGAAAAAAAAAATAATTAATTTTCATTTTGAAATTCCTTCTGATTGGGGACGAGGGAAAAAAGAGTTTGCTATGCTCTCTCTAATTATGAAAAGAGAATATGAGAGTGAATTAGTTTACGCTTTTATCGTTGACGCTTCTTATAAAATCCTTAAAACTAATAATGTGTTTAAAGCATTATATAAAGATGATGATTTTCGTAATAATAGTGATATAGAAATCGATATTGCTTATGAACAGATAAGAAAAATTCTATTTGACTGTTTAAATAGTTTGATTTCAAGAATAGAAGATAGAATTAAAGGAGTAAATCGAAAAGATCCCTTTCCTTTTTCTTAAAAACAAAAATTTTTGTTAACTCAAATTTTATTTATGAATTTCCTCACAATATTTAGTATTTGATCTCATAAAAGAATAAATTCTACTATTATACTACTATTATCAAAAATTCTAAAAAGTTAATATTTTCTGATTTTACTACTATTATTCTACTTCTATCAAAAACCCTACTACAAAGATTTAAATATATGATCAGTTTATAGTAGTAACAGTGATTAACATGACAAGAAAGTCTAATAAAAAAAAATATGAACGTATACTTGAACGCCTTGCGAAAGGTGAAAAACAATCTTCGATTGTAATAGCTGAAAAATGTTCCTATGGTACTATTTCAGCAGCAAAACAGTGGGATAAGAATGGAAGACCTGCTTCGATTACCACTATAAGAAGCACATCAACAAATAGAACTAAAATTGTGCTCCCAATACCAAATTTCTGGCTTGAATGTTTAAATGAAGATATAATGTCAGGAATTTGGAATGATTATTCTGATGCAATTGTTGATATTATACGGACTTATTTTAGAACTCGAATGGAACCTTACACCCATACTCAGATAGAAACCCCCAGAGGTGGTAGAGGGCCTACAGGTCTAAGAAAGGAGATAATAGGGGAACTTAAAGATTCCTTTTCACAGGGTCGAGAATACCTCAAACCATATGACGTTTCAATAGCAAAACGTATAAGAGCAAAACGTATAAAGGAGAGTAATGAAGAGCTTATAAAAAGGAATTTTATAAAAACGAGAGAGAGATTTTCTTCAATAATTGAGGATCAAAAATCAGAGACATATATTTATAAAAATTATCACGGGGAACCATTGATAGAAGAAGAATATGATGTTTTAATAGAGATAGAACAACAAGTTGGGGAAATTCCTAAATGGGAGGGGGAGTTTACTCCAGGAGATTATGTGTATACGTCAACTAACATAAGAACATATAATTTCAGTTATGTCCTTTTAGGCAATCATGTCATTAAACTTAATATATGTGATAAAGGTTTAAACCACTTACCAGAATCGATTGATCAATTAAAATTTTTACAAATCCTTGATTTAAGAAACAATAATCTAACCGAACTTCCCGAATCTATTGGAAATTTAGAATTTCTTGAAGAGCTTATTCTTCACGATAATGCACTTAGATCCGTTCCTAATTCAATTGGAAACCTTAAAAATCTTGGTGTACTCCATTTAGAAAATAACGATCTTACAACTTTGCCTGATACAATTTGTAACCTTAAAACCACGTATCCTATTGGATTGGCTAATAATAAAATCGCTTCACTCAGTGAGAAAATTCTAGAAACGTGTATGCCGCAAGTAAAGGTTACTAAATACGCGAAGGTACACGGGATAAGAAAAAAGATTCAGTGTGAGTTAGATTTGGCAGGAAATCCTATAATGGAAGCAAAAAAATAAGATGTAAATGATACCGATTTTGAAATAGATATTATGTATGAATAGATAAAAAAATACTATTTAATTGTCTAACTAATTTGATATTAAGAATTGAAGATAAAGTTAAGGATGTTGATAAAAAAGAACCTTTCCCTTTTTCTTAAAAATAAAAATTTTTATTAAAACAATATTCTATTATTATATTGGGACAACAATGATGGAATAACCGCATGCTCGAGGACTCATATGATGCAAATATGATTATGTAGTGCAAATTAATGCGAATATTCGGAGTTGATTAATCAATACTCTTCCTGAAAATATGGGCTCTTAACTTAGCTTTTAATGGTGAATACCACAGCAATGAAGTTCGAGTCAGTACCCAGCCAGGAAACATGATTATGTCCCAAAAAGGCATATAAATTAAAGCCTAGCACGAGAGAACATTTTTGATTTGAAAGGTATATCCTTAATATGAAAAAACAGTGTTAGTGTTTTAGGCAACAATAATATGCTGATTTCTTTTATAACATACCCATAGTATCAGAACTAAATAATTCTTTCACTTCTTTACCTAACTCTGCTTGGTCAGTTTGTAAGTATCTATTCAAAATTAAAGCAATATTCTTTGCCCATTTTTTCATAGTCGCTCGAATAAATCCTATTTGAGCATTTTTATCAGCAACAATACATAAAACTCCTTTACCCACTTTCATCGAAAAAATCATGCCTTCAAGATATTCTGTAATTTGAAGGTCAATCGCCCCATAACCTAGGATATGGCCTTGTTCCTCTCCTGCAACAAAAACAGCTCCCCCTATAGCACCAATTTTTTCGACAGAAATAGCATTCTCATTAGAAAACTTAAACTTAGATTGACTTAAGATAGTTATTCCTGTATCATCAGTGATGAGCGCAAATTTTAACCCTGGCGTACTATTAATTATTAAAGTTAAAATCTTCTTTAATCTAAGCTCATCCTCAGAAAAACTCAAATTTATATCAACCTATTGATTATTATCTCTTTTCCCATCAGTTTCTTTAAGGTTAAAACGTATTTATTTAAACCAAACTTTATATTTTTACCTTATCCTAACTTGAGATAATGAAGATATTATAAATATAAAAATTTAAGTAAACTATGTGTTTTTTTACGGAACGTAATAAAAAACAATTTTAATTTATTTAGTGTATAATTCTTTGTTAGAAAAGCTCCTGTGATTTAATTAATCCTTTCAATGGTTTCAGACGACTTTTATATTCTTTCGATTTTTCTAATAATACTAATAATTTGTAATTTTTAGATTTATCTAAATCTCGTTTAATTTGAACCAGATGTGGATCTTCTATAAACCCTCCCTTTTTAACAATTGCTGATAACGCTAATGTGTTTTCAAGTACCCACAATTTCTTCGATATCTTAGACGCGATCGGGAAACCGTGACGATCAGTAATAACTCCTGCCACAAAGTTTGGAAAATTTTTCTCTATTCTGTATAAAAAATAATTAGCCTCACTTTGGTTTACTAGTTTATCCATTCTTATTAGCACCTAATCTATCAATATGATCTAATTGAAGTTATTATATCATTAAATGTTATATTATGAAGATAATACTAATTTTAAATTAGAAGAAGTCCTGAACCTTAAAAATTAAGGAGTTATACCAATAATATAAAGATAATACATTATAAATTAGATATTATTAATTTTAGGCTATTTGTTATTTCTCTTTAATGATATCCCTAAATTTAAATTTTCTACGAGCTCACTAAAACGATTTCGAACAGTTACTTCTGTTACACAGCTAACCCGAGCAATTTTTCTTTGAGTTCTTCTTTCATTAGATAAAATGCAAGAGGCATAAATAGCTGCTGCACAAACTCCCGTTGGGCCTCTACCAGAGGTTAAGCCCCGTTCTTCTGCCATTCTTATTATGATCTTTGCGGTTTTCTGGCAATTATTAGTTAATTCCAATTCTGAAATAAACCTTGTAAGGAAGTCGATAGGTTTAGTTGGATTTAATTCTAAAGATAATTCATTAGATATAAATCTGAAAGATCTTCCAATTTCTTTTTTATCTACCCGTGCAACTTCAGCGATCTCATTTAATGTACGAGGAACCTTATACATTCTACAAGCAGCATATAAACTAGCAGCAGCTACACCTTCTATACTTCTTCCACGAATTAAATGAGCTCCAACTGCATCACGATATATTTTAGCTGAACATTCTCGCAAATTCTTTTGAAGATCAAGGTTGGAAGCCATTCGGTCAAGTTCGCTTAATGCAAAAGTTAGGTTTCTTTCAGTTGCATCAGAGACCCTAATCCGACTCTGCCACTTTCTAAGTCTATATATCTGACCTCTCAATTTAGCAGGAATCTCCTTTCCAAAAATATCTCGATTCTTCCAATCTATCATAGTACTAAGCCCTTTATCGTGTATCATATACGTCATGGGAGCGCCAGTTCTAGTTCTCTTCTTTTTTTGATCAGCATCAAATGCTCTCCATTCTGGACCGCGATCAATATGTTTTTCTGAATGAACTAAACCACATTCTTCACAGACTAATAATCCTCTATTTTCATCGAAAAATATATCCTTTCCACATTCATTACAAATATCAATTTCTGTATATGAGTCATCCTCTAATACAGATTTCAGATCTCTCCAACTTGAAATAAAAAACACCTTTTTTTACATTAATCTTGATTTCTTAGAGAAATATTAACGATTTCTATCCTTTTAATTTATTTTTGTGTAAATTTTATCATCGGGGTTAAAATTTTGATTAGGTAAGGCTTTGATTGAAATAAAAGGAAAATTGATCGGACCAAAAACATCTTTGATGAATCCAATTTTCTCGTACTTTTCATTATATACAGAATTTTTAATAATCTGTTCTAAATTATTATCCCATTGTTTTGCTCTAAATATTTGATGATTTTTCGATGAATTTCCAATATAGAATAGATTTAATTTAACCCAGTTCTTTTTCAAGAGATCCCCTAGCTAAGCGGATGAAATTTAATTTAAAATAAATGATGGTTGTTAATATTTAAATATAATGGTTTTTAATTCCCATTCTTACAAAAATGGAAATACGTTTTTAACCACCTTACAACTGATTTTATCGTTGAAATTGCCAAAAACTATTTTAAATATAATCTTTCTGTAAATTATACTTTTTTTTACAGTTACACTCGTAACTTGTTTTCTCCAACTCATCTAAACTTTGGGAAAGCACAAAGTTCTTGAGTCTTTCTTTTGCAGAAATCTCACATTCTTTTTTTAAGCAATTATGAATTCCTCTTTTTGTTCCTGCTCCAGATGGATCAGATAATAATCGCACGCTTTTTAAATCCTTCTGACTTACAGATTTTCTAATAGATTTAAAAAGTGAATAATACCATGGTGGTCTATATCTCTTTTGAAACCATAAGTATTCTACTAAAGTTCCTTTTTGAATGTTAGTAGGGTTAATAGAAATTGAATTAACGCCAAGCTCTATTAAGTTTTTTATTGAATATGAACAGTCATCAATTGCTGCTTGTTCATTTAAAAAGGGTGGTTTAAATAGCAAATATACCTTTACACCAATACCAAATTCTTTACATTTATTCACAGTACTTTTAAAATCTCTGAATAATATTCCTTTGTTGATATAATTGTTTCTGATATAGTCATCCACGCTTTCAAGCCCAATAGCAATTTCAATATATTTCTTATCAAAGTAATTTCTTATTTCTGCCAATTTATCAGCTGTTATATAATCAAGTCGTGATTCAATAACAATTTCTTCAATTTTATCAACATTTGAAATCTTGTTATATATATGATTTCGGACTTCTTTAGATATTTCATTATCATCTAGGAAACTCCCAGAATTAAAGAGTTTAAGACTATAATTATAAGAATCTCTTTCAATTTCGCTTAATTTATCATTAAACGCATAATCAAATTGATTAATAAGATGTGAAGCTGAGATATTATTATTTACAGCATCTAAATAATAGCCACACATAGAGCATCCTCCATGCATACTTAAAGCCCAGCTGCATCCTTTTGTTCTTAAAATAATCGTAAATTCTTTTCCAATTTTATCTCTAAGTCTATCTTCTTTTACCCAAAAACTAATTGGACGTTTTAATTGTTCTTCTCTTAAGTTAGTTCTGCGTTTTAATGTGTTTTCTCTAATAGAGTTAATTTTGTCAACAATATTCCTATTTTCTTTAAAAACATAATTTGAGTTATTCATTAATTTTTACTATTCTCCCGCTTTTAGATTGTCTTATAAAATTAGATCCTACAATTAGTTCTCCACTTCCAACAACTATTTTCTTTTTTTTATCTAAGATAACTACCTGATTATTAGGGATAAGATCAGGACTATATTCTAACACTCCAGCTCTAAATAAAGTATTACCTTTTATCTCTTCTCCATCAAAGACAATGCAGTTTACATCTAAGGATTGATATGATTGAATAAACCTTTCCAGACCTAAACTAGCTAATTCGATTTGACCTGTAGAATGTTTAAATACTCCTATTTTTTCTTGAGTTTTTAAATCAATTATTTCAATTTGGTTAGCTGATCTATTATGTTTAGGCTTTAAACCGTTAGAAATAATTTTAATGCCTACCCCATTACCAAACTGATAATCCAAGATTTTAATAAATTTCCTGGTCCAAGTTTTATAATAAGTCTCACTTCTCAATTTACTTTTTTTGGGTTTATATTTGTTCTTATGTTCAAGAATTAATTTCTCCAAAGATTGAAGAGATTCAGCAGAAGTTATTTTATCAGAAATTTCAGAAAAGATGAAATGATGTGGCAATTTAGAAGCAACTCTGTTTATTATGTCATGATATTCTTTTTTTAAATGACAAATGATTGGTATATTTGGGTCATATTTTTTGATTATTCTAGTAAGCATATCTGATGTAATGTTTAATTCTTCATTATCCCATTCACCAGTAACGGATATATCATAAGAATTAACTGGATAAATAATTTCTAATTGCCTAGGAATGCATCCCAGTGGTGAAGTTAAAATGAATTCCTGGAAACTAGGAAATTCTGGAAATTTTCTAATAACACTATAAAATTTTTTGTGAGATTTAGAATCTGAATAAGGTTTTTTAGCAGAACAAGGTAGTATAATAAGTAAATTTGTCCAAGGTTCAGGTTCAAAAGTTTCAACTGTTCGTTCCCGAAAAAGATGAAAATCTGGTCTATAGTATGATGATGGCCCAAGACATTTTACTATTTTTCCTTTTTGCTTTATTGGAGTTTCATACTTAATTACATCATAGAATTCTTTATCTAAAATCTTTAACATTGAAATTAAATTAGTATCATCAAGTGAAGACTTTTCCACAAAAGCCCTATAATCTTCAAAGTTCAAATATTGCTTGACTTTGTTCATATAATTATTCGCCGTAATCAAATTATGTAAACTCAATAAATCAAGTTTTTCAGAAGAATATTTATTTTCTAATATTTTAGATAAATCCCCCCTGCATGCTAAGCAAGAACAAGGGAAATGTTTTATTTTATAAATTGGTAATAAATATTCAATCGTATCATAGAAATTTTCAGCTGATAAGAACAATGAATATGAGGAATCAATCAAATCTATTCCTAGATATATGATCAATGGATAAAATTTTGGAATTATTCTACCTGATGCCATTATTACTAAATTGTTATCCAATTCTGTTTTTATTTTTACAATACTGGTTATTATTTTTCTAAAATTGCTGAAGTTGTCAAAAAGACCTGAAAGGTTTATGATTTTTATGTTTTCAAATTCTTTAAAAATAGAGGTATAAAGATCTAAAAACTCAGTATACTCAAAAAGTCTAATAGTTATACCAAAATTTAAATCAGGATGTTTTTTTAGAATTTTTTGAACATTATAAAGATAATTTTTTATTTCTGTTAATGCAAATTCCCTACTTATACTCGTTGTTGGAATATTAAATGGAATAATGGATATTATATTGTCTTTTGATAAAACGCTACAATTTTTTATTATGGTCTCTTCAAATTTTTGTAAAGTACCTGTATATGTAAAAATAAATCCATTATTCCGGAATTTCTCACGGATAAATCCAACTTTAAGAAAAAATTCTTTGTTAATTGTAAATAAATCATGATTTTCAAATTCTTGAACAAAGTTAAAGCGTTTCATTAAGGAGCTTTTTATTGGGATTAGAATATTAGGAGTTTTGATATATAATTTTCGTTCTTTAGAAAAAATAATGCGTCCTATTCTTGAATAACCAATCTTACTGGCAATTAGTTCAAAGAAAATAGTCATATCTTCATAAATAGGTATGATTTATTAATATTAATTCTATCAGTTCAAATTATAGAATCTTCCAAGGTTATTAAGAATTTATCATTGAAGGCAAAAATAATGAATATTACTAAGATCGTCTTTTAAAAGTCATGGGTGCAATAGTTCAATAAATCTAAAATATTAAAAAATTAGAATATTGGATTAACTCATCTAAAACGAAATTTGTATAAGTATCTTCTATTTCCTCTGAAATATATAGATTTCTTATAAATATTGCATAATCTTCAATTTCTTTTACTCGTATAATGGCAAAAAGTCCATACTGCTCACCTATACGAAATAAATCTGTAATATTTTTGTTTCCCTCCAATCTAATTGCAAGTTCATTATATTTCGAAGGATCTTTTGGTTTAATCCGAAGAAGATATTTTCCTTTAAAACCTATTTCTTTTGGTTGAAAATTTACCGTATAATTTAAAATAATACCTTGATGCTCAAGTTTTTTAATTCTGTTATGAATAGTTGATTGAGATATTTCCTCATGATGTCTTTTTTTAAATATATCTCTTATCTCATAGGTGGAGATTGGTTTAAGTCCTTGATCCTCTCGTAATATATTTAGGATAATATAATCAATATTATCTATTTCAAAATTTTTATCAAGATTATTTTTATCTAAATTAATCCCAATTTTCCTTATTGTTTTAATAATTTGATCTATTACTAAGTCAGATTCTGAAACATCCTTCAGTCCAGATATAACTATTTTACCATTTGAAAAAACAAAAATTTTTATTGCTGAATTATCAAATTCAATAACAAGTCCGGGAAATTTTCCAGGACTAAATTTAAATTTTGGATTTTTTTGGGCAATTTGGTTTAGATTTAATTTTTCTTGGCTTTCAATTTCAATATTATCCATTGCAGTTCTCTCTTTTTCTTTTAACTTATCTAGAAATAACTCCTCCAAGGTAAATTTTGCTTTTCTGAGGCTTATCCCATTGGTTTTAAACACCTTTATCGTTTCAATTATTTGATATTTTTTAAAGTATGATTTCGCCATTATTTCATCAATTATATTTAATATCTGATAATAATCTTCTGAGGATTTAAAAGCCAATAAGGCAAATAAAGAAAAATCTCCAATTATTCCATCTAACATTCTTAATTGAGGAATGTCTAATAATTCTTTAACCAGATCAGGCTCTTTTGGATTTGTTTTTATCTCAATCATTACATATTTTAAGTTGGTAGGTAGAATATTTGGATTAATATTTATTGTAAAATTTTTAATTATTTTTTGCTCTCTCAGATTGTCAAGTTTGTTTTGATAAGTTTGCCTAGAGAGTCCAATCTCACGAGCATTTCTTGAAATGATAAACTTGGATTTTCCACTTAAATTTTTTATAAAGTTTTGGGCTTTTAGATTATCTGTAATATTATTCATTTTAGAACAATTTTGCAGTTTTCTTTATAATTACTAATTAATTGTTAATCTTGATATATAAATATTTGCACTTAACCAAAAAAAGCTTTATTAATTAATTAAAATTATTATTCTTACAAAAAAGAAAGTGGTTTAAATGGTAAAATATAAAGTTGCAGATGAAAAATTGGCTGATCAAGGAAAGGAGGCACTCTACATAGCTGAAAGAGAAATGCCAGTTACATCAAAAATAATTCGAGAACGATTTGCTAAAGAAAAGCCTTTAGAAGGAATCATTATTGCAGGATGTCTACATATAACAAAAGAAACAGGAAATTTAGCTCGAACATTAAAAGCTGGGGGGGCTGATGTATATCTCTGTGGTAGTAATCCTTTATCTACTCAAGATGATGTAGCCGCCGCAATGGTACAAGAAGGGATTAATGTTTTTGCCTGGCACGGAAATACAGACGAAGAATTCTATTGGTGTATCAGACAATGCTTAAACGCCAAACCAAATATATTGATTGATGATGGTGCTGATATGATAGTAACTGCTCATAAGGAATTTCCCGATTTAATAACAGAAGGGATTATTATTGGCTGTCAAGAAGAGACTACAACTGGAGTTAAACGCTTTAGAGCAATGGACAAGGGGGGGGACTTAAAAGTACCACTCTTTCCAGTAAATGACGCGAGATGTAAAAATCAGTTTGATAACGAACTAGGAACGGGGCAAGGCATTGTAGCAGCTATTTATGGAATGCATGTTCTATTCGCTGGTAAAAATGTTGTTATAGCAGGGTACGGTCATTGTTCGTCAGGGATGGCGATTAGAGCAAGGGGATTAGGTGCAAATGTAACAGTTACCGAAATTGACCCAATAAAAGCATTACAGGCTAAATTTGCGGGTTTTAATGTGAAGCCTATTGAAGCTACATTACCTTACGCAGACATCATCCTAACTGCTACTGGATGTAAGCACGTGCTTCAACCCACTAAGGAAGTCTTTGATAAATTAAAGGATGGAGTTATTCTTGGTAATTTAGGCCATTTCGATATTGAGGTCCCAACCAAGGAAATTTACGAATATGCAAAGGAGATCAAACCTATTAGACAGAATGTTGAAGAAATAACTTTTCCTAATGGTAAAAAAGTATATCTTCTTGCAAAGGGGCGTCTAGCTAACTTAGTGCTTTCTGAAGGACACCCTGCTGAGGTTATGGACATGTCTTTTGCGCTACAATCCCTAATGTCTGAATATATTGTCAAAAATAAAGGACAACTAAAATTAGGCATGGTAGATGTACCTGTAGAGATTGATGACAGAGTAGGTTTCCTAAAGCTTCAATCCATGGGCGTTGAGATTGATAAACTAACTGAAGAGCAATATAATTACATCCACGGCTACGAAGAAGGAACTTAAATTCTTATTCTTTTTTTTGTTTTATTAATATTTTAATTAATATATTTATAGATCCGCATTTGGTCTGGTAAAATATATCTAGCATAACCTGGTAATTTCGGGATTAATTTAGGGTATATATCCACCCAATTTTTAAGAGTTTTTTTAATTTTTCTCCTTTTTTAGTGTAATTTTTGAGTGTTTCTTGAATAAAAAAATAAAAAGCGCTATTTTATCATTTAATTAGAGGGGGTCCTCGAGAGATAATTTTTTTAATATTATCTAATGATGAATCACGTCCGGGCCATATTGCTTCAACAAACCAAGTTATCCCAATATTGAGATAATCATTAATCCATTCATCTTCTTTTTTTATACCTGTTGTATAAATAGATTTAATAATATCATAAGAATCAAAGGTACTTCTATATTGTTTTAAATATTTTATAATTTCTCTATAATCATTAGGGGATAATGATTCTTCTTCACCTGCTTTAAGTGGAAATACACCATCATATTGGGCTGCCCTCTTAAATGGTTTCTTAATGGGCCAAGTTCCACCAACCCAAATCGGTATTTTATCTTGAAAAGGTTTTGGAATGAATTCTACTTCTTTAATATTAAAATGCTTTCCTTTAAATGTAAAGGGTTTATTAGCCCATAAACCT
>JAEOTW010000227.1 GCA_016839655.1 Promethearchaeota archaeon
AAGATAGAAACGCCAGCCGATAACAACGCATATAGCCAATAGCGCGGATAGTTGGGTTACTATTTAAACTGAATTTTTCAAAACAAAGTCCTTAATACAGATCAAATTCAAATATTCAATTCTCAGGTGCTTAACTTCAGTCATAACCCTGTTTATCAAGGCTATAGTTAATTTCTATTGTTTACATTCTAGGGAAGGTTAAATAACTATATATCAATATGATATGAAATTACATGAAAAAGGGCTATTGTGAAAAGAGGATTTGAGATTATTTTATGAAATAGAAGCCAGTGGGATTAATAAATCGACTTTTCCTTTGTTGGGATCCCCCAAGCTCAATAGTATTTTATATCTTACTTTTTTGTACCTATAGGAAGATCGTTTTGTATTAATTTCCATTCACAAGTATTGACTTGCATAAGGGAAAAGCGTAAATTTATATGGTTTTAAGTAATTAAGCATTGTCTTTCAGAATCATTCGCTTTTATAAATTTTAATGATCTAGAATGTACAGATAGAAATATGTGAATTTGACTAGGTATATAACTGTTGGGTGCAAGCACTTTTTTAGTATGCAAGAAAGAACTAATAACTAGATAGTTACTAATAATATATAACAATGAAACTTGAAAAGATTCTTGATCAACTAAATTCCTTTGAAAAAAATTCCTTCCTTAAAGTAGTAACTAGTATTATAGACGATGTCCCCAAAAAATCTAAAGAAATTGAGGCAATACTGGCAAACTCTGATAAAGACTTAAAGAATGTTGATAATATCAATATTGTCAAAGTTTTAAGTTTAGTTGAGGATGAGTTTATAAGCTATATAAGATCTGAACTAGCTGAAGCAACTTCTCAGTTGGATATTTTAATAGATATCTTAATTCGAGATGGCAACTGTATAATGTCACGGGATTGGTTTAATAAACTTTATGAGAACGAGATTAAATCATTGGAATCTAAACTAAAAGATTTTGAAAGGGAACTTCAAGCTGAAAAATCAGAAATCAGCGAAAGAAGAAAAAGGGACTATAGAATTTACAAAGGGTGTCTAGATACTGCTTTTCACAATGATGAAATTAGAAATCAGGAATGTAGAATAACATCCGATGAGCAATCTATACTTATAGTATTAGCAAAATCTTTAGGATTATCTCATGAAGAAATTAAGCTTATAAATTATTTGATAATAGAGATAAAAAAAGAGAATATAGATAAGGTAATTAATGAATTAAAGAATCTTGGAATTATTTTCTACTCAAAAAAAACATTGTCAGTATACGTTGCTGATGAAATTGTAAGAATTCTTCGTAAGGTTAGAGGAAAAGAAATTGCTGATAAGTATTATAGGAGAGTTTTAAAAAATTTAAGGGAGCCTCAAATAAACTTAATTGCTAAGAATCATAATATTAATTGGAAGGATAATTATGATATCAAGATAAAAAAGATTATTAAGGAGGGTATAAATTTTAGTGATGTACTTTCAGATGATATATTCAAAGAAGAAACAAAAGTATCAGAGAAAAAATTATTTATCAATGAGTTAATAGAAAAACGAGTAAATATAAATCATCTTCGCGGGATTACCCTTGCAGAAAAAATAAAAAGTTTAGTTGACTATTTTGATGATATTGATAAAGATGAAAAAGTAGGAATTTCCATTGATGGTTATGAAAAATTATTATCAGATCTAGAAGGAATATTGCCAAATATTAAAGCAATCGCCAAGGAAGAATTTGAATTGCAGGAAGATGAAATTCTTAAAAGCGATTTTCTATTGGATTATAATATTAAACCCCGTGACATTTTAGACTTATTATCAGAATCAGATTTAAGATTGTTTTGTGAAAAAATGAATGTTAAGTCAAGAGGAAATCTAGTTACAAATATTCTTGATAAATATAAAGATGCTGAGAATTTATATATTGAAAATTATTCTTTAATTGCTTATCGGGATATTAATAAATTGAAAGAAAATGGATTAATCATTAAGGAAGCTGATATCGGAGTTAAGTTTGAAGAAATCACTAAAAAAATCTTTAGTAAACTTGGTTTTAATGTTGATGAAAAAATTAGAAAAGGACTAAATAATGCCAAGAACAAAATTGATATTATAATTAACCTAAATAATAATGAACTAATAATAGTAGAATGTAAAACCATAAAGGAATCTGGTTATAATAAATTCAGTTCGGTTTCAAGACAGATTAAATCCTACATTGATTTAGCAAAATCGAAAAATTATCGTGTAATAAAATCACTATTAATCGCTCCAGAATTTAGTGAAGATTTCGAAAAAGAATGTAGAGAAGAATTTGAGTTAAATCTTTCATTGATAACGGCTGAGACACTCGTAAATATTTTAAATGGATTCAAAAATACGAAGCATAAACAATTACCCTATCAATTATTAATGAAAGATGTATTAATCAAGGAAGATTGGATATTAAAAGCCATATCTAAATAATATCTTAACTAGACTAAAATTCTTAAATATTATCGACAATCATAAAACCATTGACTTTGCTATTCATATCATAAATATTATGAAAATAAGTTTATTTAATCATCTTGTTTTAGTTTTTTTATTCTTATCATGTACTACAACTAAAATTGTTACTTTAAAACTTGAACCTCAGAATAACGAGGTATTTACTACACAAGTATTAAAGGACTATCTAAAGTCAAACATGAATCCTTCAATAGTTTTAAGAGTTCCAAAAATAGCAGAAAACTCAACAGAAGAAGAAATTTCAAAAAACAGCTTAATTTATAATGTAATTGAAAAGGAACTACTTAAAGCAGGATTTCAAGTAAGAGACAGAGCCTTATTTATGGAAGTCCTCAGTAGAACTCAAGAAACAGACTATAATAAGATTCAACAATCGACGAAAACTGATTTAATTTTAGAGTTAATTAATATAAATTTAAGAGTGGAACACATTACAAATAAATATTATAATAAAAACAACGAATCGAAAATATTTTTAAACAATGAGAACCATTCATTATATGGTGTTAGTTTGGAATTTAAAATAATTCTCATAAAAAACAATCAATTTGTTGGAAGTTATAGATTTAATTATACACCCTGTACAGAAGGGTGTCGATATAAATACAGTTTTGACCAGTTTACTCAAAATGGATATTTAAAACCATATGAAAATTCAAACAGCGATAGGGCATTTGAAATTATAGCTAATGATGAACTTGAAAACTTTGTAAGAGATGGTATTAATAAACTAATTGGTAGTATTAAATAAAATTAAGTCCAAATTTATGCAGACTAAATTTTTATTGAAACAGTAATCATCTTAGACAATTCTCAACTTTGTATTTTTCTCCCAATGTTCTCTTAATTTCAAAGCATGTTCTTCTGGTGTAACCCTTATATAACTTAGGAAAGCTTTTTCAGTTTTGTGTCCGGTAATTGCCATAATAGATATAGCAGGAAATCCTGACTTATATAGATTGGTTGCAAATGATCTTCTGGCAGTATGGGAGCTTACCAATTCCCATTTTTCATAATTTTGACTAACAGTCATTCCTCCTTTTGTAATTGATTTTGCAACCGTTGATTTTAATTCAGCATCTTTAGCAACATCTTTTATGTATTTGTTAAACTTCTGATTTGAAATACTAATAGGCAATTTCCAATCATACTTCTCTAAGATCCTTTTTGCCATTGGGTGGAGATATATAATTACTTTTCCTTTTGTTTTGTATTGTTTAATTTCAATTCTATCATTCTTAAAGTTCTGAGGTTTTAAAGCTGTAAAATCTGAAAACCTTAATCCAGTCCAAGCTGCCACAATAAATAAGTCCCTTACCCTTTCCAATCTGGGCTTCTTGCTGAAATCATGATCGTAGAGTTTTGTAAGATCATTCTCGTCAAGGTAAATACTTTCACTTTCCTCAGATACTCCTTTAAATCGCTTACTGATATATACAATATATCCTTGCTCTTTAGCTTCATTTAAAAACACCTTAAGAGTAGAAATATACTTTCCGATGGTATTGGTTGCAAATTTCAAATCGTTGGTCAGGTATGCTTTAAAGTCCTGATAAAAATCAAGATCAATGGTACTGAAATCAATTAACCGATTGTATTGTTTTTGAAAGTCCTTCAAGACCTTTAAGGTGGTATCATATTTCTGAATAGTCCGGTTGCTGATCTTCAATCCAGTCTTTTCATTTGTCCTGTCTTTTGACTTTTTGATAAAGCTATCAATGAATTCAAACAGATTTACTGGTATGTTATCTTGTTTCTCGGGTTGGAAAAACTGATCAACACATGACTGTAACCACTTACTTGAAAGTCCTGATTTGTCAGGTATGATATTATACTCATTCAGAAGGTATGTTTCAAGTTTTGGCAGATTACTATTGATTTCATCAATTTGAGAAGCATCTGCCTTATATTTTACCTTTTGAGCCTTTTTACTCCAATGCTCTGTTAATATCTTGTAAGGTGTCCTGGCATAAAAATAATTATCGCTATGCCTGAGTCTTATTCTAATATTACCATATTCTTTAACTCCTGTATTCTTAGTCCGGATGAAGTAAGTTACTGTTGCCATGACTTAATATTTTAATAATTGATACAAATATACAAACTTGCACCCGAAATTGCACCCAATTATCTTAAAAAAATTTAATAAAGTTTTATCTTATTTAATTTCTGTGTTTCTGAATAACTCTTTATATAACTAATTCAGAGCATCATTTTATCAAAATTGATTAAAAAGGTTCAAGTCCTACCCCCGCTACTTAAATAGAAGCACATTCAACTAATAATCAAATGAATGTGCTTTTTATTTTTGTATTTGTACCCAAAATACTACACAAAGTATAAAATGTTGCATCTAATTGTAATCAACCATATGATTCAGCTAAATTACAAATCAGTATAGGAATGCAAAAAGTCCTTATATTTATTAGTAATGGAAATGCTGTTGATGTATACCGATACACAGGTAAGGAAAGTATCAT
>JAEOTW010000228.1 GCA_016839655.1 Promethearchaeota archaeon
AAGCCTCAATTCTATGTCAGACAGGCTTTGCTGTAAATTCGGGATTAATACCTATGTTAGTGGGAAAACCAGATATAGTTGTCTCAGATGAATTAAATCATGGTTCTATTATTGATGGAGTGAGATTTTCTGGAGCAAAAAGAATTATTTACAAACACTGCGATGTTGGTGATCTGGAAAGACAATTGAAAGAAGCTGAAAAAGAAGAAGCAAGGAGAATTTGTATTATTACTGATGGTGTTTTCAGCATGGATGGGGATATGGCACCTTTGGATAAGATTGCTAAAGTTGCTGAAGATTTTGGAGCTATGATCTTCGTTGATGACTGTCATGGAGAAGGAGTACTTGGAGATGGTAGAGGTATTGTGGCCCATTTTAACCTGCAGGGAAAAGTTCATGTTGAAGGAGGTTCTATGAGCAAAGGATTTGGCGTTTTTGGAGGTACAGTGGCAGGATCAAGGGATTTGATTGAATTTTGTGCGAATAAAAGTAGAACATACCTCTTAAGCACAGCTCATCCTCCCGGTGTAGTAGCTGCAAATAAAGCTTCAATAGAAGTTGTTGAAAATGAACCTGAGCATGTTAAACGTGTATGGGACCATACTAATTACTTCAAAAAAGAAGTCCAAAGTATGGGATATAATACTGGAAATTCTCAAACTCCGATTATTCCGTTGATAATTGGTGATCCTGGTAAAGCTCAAGAGCTTGCTCGAATACTTTTTGAAGAAGAGAATATTTATGGAACGCCAATTGTATTTCCAATGGTTGCTAGAGAATTATCTCGAATTAGAGTCCAGATGAATGCACTCTTAACTAAAGAAGACTTAACTATGGCTTTAAGTGCCATAGAAAAAGTTGGGAAAAAATTAGGAATTATTTAAAATATTATTATATTTTTTATCTTTTTTTTGTATTATATGGGTTTAGCTAAAATAGCTTTAACTCGTAGTTGATCAAATAAACTTGTTGGCATTGCTTTAATTAAACATACTGTGTCCGCGCCACGTCCAGTTCCTCCTAGACAAATGACATCCTTTTCTATATCTTTAATTAATCCCGCGTCAGCAGCCATAGTTGCTATCTCCATACATACTTTTACCCCTTGACTAAAATTAGTTCGAAGATATTTAGCTAAGATCTCTACAGGTAGCCACTGATTCATTGATTTTCGTGCACTCCTCTCAATACTGGCCATCGCATGAGTCCCCGAAAAGACTGTTAAACCTTGTTCCCTTAAGTTTTCCATTAAATCTTCTGAAAATTCTTGTCGTTTTTGAAGTCCGCCAAAATAATATGAATGAGTAATAATTATAATATTATACTTTTTTGGATTGAAATATTCTAGAGCTTTTGAGGCGGTAGTCCCTGTAGTGCTTGCCATAATGATTTCCTTAACATCAAATTGATCAGCATATTTTTTAGCAATTTCTAATGCTTTACTAGTGTTTTGAGGACCACCCTTCTCAAAATAAGTAACATCAATATTAAGATCTGTCATAACACATCAAAATTCAGGTTTTAATATAAATTTAAAATAGCATTCCTATTAAATGAACGGTATAGATTGTAATTATATTTTAAATGATATTAAAATAGTTTTATATAGATCAAAATTTAACTACATTTAATCAAAAATTTAAATAAATAAACAAACTTGGGATATTAAATGAGTGAAAGAAAGATATCTTTAAAAGAGAAACTGCTATTTGGGACAAACGCTTTTCCGGATCAAATTTAAGTGAATTATAAAGTCACTAAAGATCAATTAACATATCAAGCGTTTACGATTTATGTTTTTACTTATTATTTTGCTGTAGTAGGTCTTACAATGCTTGAAATGTGGATTGGATTTGTTTTATGGGGCATTTGGAATATGTTTAATGATCCTTTATTAGGGGCATTGAGCGAAAAAACCAAACAAAAAGGTAGGTTAGGGAAAAGAAAATTTTATTTAATAATATCTTTTATACCATTAGCAATAATAATGATTTTACTTTTTACTGTGCCTGCCGGTTTTGAGTTCTTATATTTTATCTTGATAATATTTACCTTTGAATTCTTCTATACAATGTTTTCCGTAAATACTAATGCAGTTTTCCCCGAAATGTTTCCAACAGAGAAACAAAGAGGAGATGTAAATGTTTTTATAAAGGCTTTTACTATGGTTGCAGTAATATTAGCATCACTAGTTCCAACTATTTTTGTATCTCCTTCTTTAGTTCCAACAATCGATCCTATAATTGATCCTGTAGGATATGCAGCAGAAGTTGCTATTATTAGATCTCAATATATTACTTCAGGTATAGTTATATGTGCAATAGTATTGATCATGGCAGTTTTATTTGTATTCTTTGGTGTAAAAGAAAAAGAAGAACAACCAAGTGATTTTGAAAAAAGACCAGGATTTTTTAAATCATTAAAAACTACTTTTTCAAATCGTACATTTATAAAATTCACGCTTGGCAATATGCTTGTTTGGTATTGCTTTAATGTGTTATTGACAGTATTTCCACTATATGCCGTTTATGTACTTGGAAGAAGTGAGGGTGCTTTCTTAATTGGAGTTACTTTAATGTTAGCACTATTATCTGCAGCATTTCTTATGCCTATTCAAGCCAGAATTAGGGAAAAATATGGTACTCGTAAAGGATTAATGATGGGATTAGGAATATGGATTATTACATTATTTCCCTTAGTTCTTCTGTCTAATAATGAAATTAGTAGAACATTATCATTATTTGTGTTTATAACAATAGGATTTGGCTTATCAGCTGCATTATTTTTTATTGACATAATTCATGGTGATGTAATAGATCAAGATGCACTTAAATTTGGGATAAGAAGAGCTGCTAGTTATTATGGAGTGAATGCATTTATTCATCGTTTTTCAATGATACTTGGAATTACGACAATTTACATTATATTTTCAGGAACTGGATGGAGTTCATATGTACCTGTGGTTGCTGATCCGGTGTTATTAGATATGGGTATAAAGATTTTGATGTTTCTATTTCCTTCAATTGCTCTTGTTGGCTCAATTCTCTTCTTTAAATTCTATGATTTGCATGGTGAAAAACTCGAAAAAATGAGAAAGGAATTAGAAAACCATCCTGAATTAAAGGAATAATTTTTTTTTTTTTTATTTTAAACCTAGTTTTTCTTTAGCTTCATCTACAGTTGCATATTCTCTTCCGAGTTCTTTTGCTAAGTGGACCATTCTTTTTACTAATTGTGCATTATTCTGAACCATTTCTCCCTTTCGATAATAAAGAATATCTTCAAGACCTGTGCGTACATTTCCTCCCATACAGAGAGCAATCGTAGTTGTTCGTAGATTTAATCTACCAACTGTAACAACCTGCCAAGTTGAGCCTTCTGGTAATAATTCAACCATATTGAGCAGGTTTCTAATTGTTGCTGGTGCTCCTCCACCAATCCCTAGGACAATACTGAAATGTAATGGAGGTTTAAGGACTTTAAATCTTGAAACCAGCGTTTCTATATTAGCAATATGACTTGTATCATAAACTTCAATCTCAATACCAAATCCTCTTTTATTGCATCCCTCTACATACCTTTTGTTAAAGGAGATTGGATTATCAAAAGTATGATTCCCATACTTCGTTTGGAATTCAAAAGTACCGGCGTTAATAGTGTGCATATCAGGAGTAGGTTCAATATTTAATAGATTTAATCTTTCCTTAAGAGTAGGCATAACTATAGTTTGACCATATTTCCGTCCTTTACTACTCGTTTTAGTTCCATATGCTATACGTGCTCCAATTCCATTACCAATTTGCACAATAATAGGACATTTTTCACGTATAAGATTAACTGCTTTATTATAAAACCTTAAATCTGGAGTATTTTGACCATCCTCACCGCGTACATGGAGATGCAATATCGAGGCTCCTGCTTCATAACATTCTAGGGCATTTTGAGCTTGTTCTTCAGGCGTAACTGGAATTGCAGGATTTGCCCATTTTCCTTGAATACCTCCCGTAATCGCAGCAGTGATTATTACTTTGTCATCAGTTATTAAATTAGGTTTCATTAATTTCTTACCTTTATTCTTTAAAATTAGTTTTTTATAATAATTTGAAATAATTGAGAAAATCTTAATATTATGGTTTTTTTGGTTTTTTCCATGTGTAAAATCCTTTACCAGATTTCATTCCTAGATCTCCTTTTTCAATCAATTCTTTAAGGGCATCGGGTGGTTTATCTCTCAGATCTCCGCTTTCCTTATAATAGCTCATTTGAACTGAATATACTGTATCTAAACCTATACCATCCATTAGAACAAAGGGACCCATCTTCATACCTGTAAATGTCTTCCATGCTAAGTCTATAGTTTCGATATCGGCATATCCTCCAGCCCATAGTTTTAATGCTTCCTTTCTTGCAGCATGCCACATTCTATTAAATACAAACCCATGAGATTCCTTTTTTAATATAATGGGATGACATCCGATACTTTCTATCCATTTCTTCCCACTTTCAAAAGTTTCATTACTAGTTTCTGAACCTCGCATTATATCAGCCATTGGGCGTGTAGGAATAGGAGGATAAAAGTGGATGTTCAATATATTTTCTTTTTTTCTTACAGCATCTTCAATCTTTGAAACTGGAATCGAAGAACTATTAGTAGCAATTATAACATTTTTTGGGGCATATTTTTCAATTTGGGAGAAAACTTCTTTCTTCAATTCTAATTTCTCGGGGATCGCCTCGATGACTAAATCGGACTCTTTAACAGCTGTTTCGATATTATCATAGTATTTAACATTATTGATTAAATCAAGTTTTTTGTTTCTTTTTAATACTCCTTCGATATATTTTTTAGCTACTTCTAATATATCCGAGTTTAAATCGAAGACACACACTTCATAATTATATAAAGCGGTTGTTGCGGCTATCTGCTTCCCTGTAAAACCAGCTCCGATAACTGAAACCTTTTTAACTTCACTCATAATAATCAATTTTCATAATGTTTACATTATTCTAAGCTTATTATCGATTAAATAAGAATATTCCTAAATACTATTTAAAGAGTGGAAGATTTCACATAATCATGAAATTAAATATTTCAAAAGAAATTCTAGATTTCCTCATTATTCATTCAGCCTTTGTATTAATGTGTATTGTCATCTTATTAATTCCAATAGCTATGGGTATTAAATTATTCATACTGGTCGTAATTTATAATATTATGATTCCTGTTTATGGATACTTTCGTAAGCATCTTGAATGGGTAAATATTTGGCTTTTTGTTTTTATTCTAAGCTTATTTCAGATAATGCCAGATTTGTTTTTATCTGCTGGACTTGGCATTTTAGTGTTCCCAGAAGATGGATTCTTAAAGATTGGCACCGTTTCATTATATATGGCGGGTTTGTGGGCAATACCCTTGTTTTTAATTATTTTTGCAGGATTAAAAATTCATAAACAATATTCTACACCAATAACATTTATTGGTATTGCAGTTTTGTCGCTTTTAATTTTTGGTGTAGCAGAACAATCAATGTGGATGTTACAATCATGGTATGCTCAAAATGTTGTAATGATTGGGCATTTAGCAGTGTACATAATCATTCCAGAGATAATTCTTGGTTGTACTACTTATTATTGTTTTAATTTAATTCGAGAGAAAAAACACCTAATAAAAATTCCAATCACTTTTATTGTGATGATTATTTATCTCGGAAGCGCCGTTTTCTTTTATTTTATAGTTGAAAGGATTTTTTTCCCTTAAATGAAAGGATTAAATCAACTTTTAAATTTCTCAAGGCTGAACAACATCGAAAGTATAATTTTCTGAATGTGAATACTAAAATATAACATTTTTAAACTCATAGGATAATATTTAATTAAGGTATTTTTAATTAGGAGATGGAGAAAATTGACTATATGCTTTGTTTTAATGAATACACAAGCAGGTTACGTAGAAACTGTTGTTAATGGTTTAAAAGAAATAGAAGAAGTTAGAGAAGTCTACTCAGTTACAGGGGGTATTGATATAATTGTTAAAGTAGAAGGACAAGATGTAGAGACTATCGCTAAAACTATACTTGCAAAAATTCATAGTATTGATGGGGTTTCTCGTACAGAAACTCATATTGTTGTTGGTCCATTCTAAATGATTTTCAAAGGAAGTCTGTAAAAATCCACTTATTTTCATTCTATATTCTTTGAGAAAGGAAGTAATCACACAATATTCATAAGTCAAAAGATTTTGAAAATTATCTCATCTAAAGCCCGTTTTGGAACATGCATTTGACCATCAGAAGTTTTCCAATATTTAAATGAGTCTTGATAAGTTTCTACTACAGACTCTTCGTCAGGATACCCTAAGCTAATTACATGTTTAATTTCATAATAATCGGGGATTTCAAATAATTTCCTAATTTTATCTCTATTTATAGAGCCCATCCAGCAAGTTCCAATTCCATAATTAACCGCACCTAATAAGATATTTTCAACAGCTGCTCCAACATCAAAATCTACATAAGATGATTTTATATTAGTATTTAATAAAACGATAATATAAGCAGTAGGTTCTCTTCCCTTTTCTGGAGTTCTTTGGTCTTCTGGTAGGGATCCTGCCCAATTGACTAATGGAAACATATTCTTTCTCACCTCAGCACTATGGACAACAATAAATTCAAGAGCTTGAATATTTCTTGCCATAGGAGCAACTCGAGCAAAATCTATTAATTTCTTTAAAGTTTCTAAAGAAATCGGATCCTTTTTAAATCTCCTAATAGTACGTCTTTTATATACAATATCTTCAAAATCCAACTTTAACAACTCATGTTTAATTATTCTTTAGATTTAAGTAATGTTTCAGTCAATTTAAAGAATATTTCTTCAACATTTTTTCCTGTTAAAGCGGATGTCTCTACATATTCCAGATTAAGTTTTTTTGAAATTAAGGAAGATTCTTCAGAATTAATTGTTCTTTGATTGCTCAAATCTTCCTTATTACCTAAAATAAAACCTATTATTTCATCTTCAATATGGATAATATTTCTTTCAACATCTTTATACCAATTTAAAATACTATCAAATGATTTGCGGTTTGTAAGGTCAAAAATAAAGATTACGGCTTCTGCTCCTTTATAAAAATGCCTACGCATAGCTTCAAATTTAATTTGTCCTGCAATATCCCATAGTATAAGTTTAGCTTTTGTTTTATTTACTTCAACATTTTTTTCTGAAATATTTACTCCTAGTGTGGGTATATAGGTTCTTGCAAAAGCATCATCTGTAAATCTTAGGATAGTTGAAGTTTTTCCTACACCAGGATCTCCACAAACCACAACTTTAAAATTATATTCAACCTCTGATTCTTCTTCAAGATCTTCTTCAGGAAAAGCTTCTGATTTTAAAGTAGATTTTTCTTTTTTTTGCAAATCATTTAAAATTTCTGATATTTTGAAGTTCAGCGTATTAATCTCGTAAAAAATATCATCAGTATTAGCCTCTTTATGCTTTAGTTTTATGATTCTTTGGGCAGCAACAGTGAAAGCAGACTCAAGATAATCGATATATTTGTAAAAAATAAGATCATCTGCTTCATTAAAGAGCAATGTTATTGTTGATAAAGCCATACCTCCTTTAAAGCTGTCTGTCTCCCGTTCTATATATTTTACTATACCTTTTAAATTGAATGAGGGAAAAGGCATTATAACTGCAGATTTAGGCACTACTCCCTGATCTGTGGTTAACATTGTAATTGATTTAATTGCTACTGACATGCGAAGCTTCTCAGATAAATCAAGAGGATTCCAAAGTACTGGGCTAGGGCCGGATCCTTCATTGAGTTCAGTGTAAACAATAGCTTTAATTATATCCGTAGACATTTTTGGGTAAGAAATGGGATTGTATTAGACAAATACTGTTTAATAATTAAAAAAACTTCAAGTTATTAAAAATTTGTAAATCTCAATATTGTTCTTTCTTAAGAATAAAAGTTCGTGAAACTCAACTTTCACGAAGAAATTTATAGTCGTGATTTGTATAATAGAGTTGCGATTGTAGAAAATGCTTCATCTACATTTTCTCCTATTAAGGCAGAGGTTTCAATAAAACCTAATTCCAGTTTTGTTGCTAACTCGTCAATGCTTTCAGGTGATACTTTCCTCTCTTCCATCAGATCCTTTTTATTTCCAATAATATAACCAATTAAATCATCACGGCGATCTCCTAGTTGTTCTACTACATCTGAAAACCATTTTGGGATGTTATTAAAAGTTTCCTCTCGAGTTAAATCAAAAACTAAGAAAACAGCATCGGATCCTCGATAAAACTGTTGTCTCATTGTATGAAATTTCTGTTGACCTCCAATATCCCATAATGTTAATTGGATAATTTTATCGTCTATATTAAATATTTTATCCGATACCATGACACCTAATGTAGGCACGTAATTTCTCCTAAATGCATTATCCGTATATCTTAAAATTAGTGAAGTTTTACCTACACTAGGCTCCCCAACTAAGATTATCTTGAACTGGTAATCAATCAGGCTTCGGTCTGTTATTTTTTGAGTAGGAAAAGCTTCACTTTCAGGTTGTGTAGTTTCTTGTAATCTTAACTCCTCTAAAAGGGTTGAGATATTAAATTCAAGATGTTCGAGAACTTTAATGAAATCTCCTCTTGTAGATTTTGATTTTTCTAGTTTTATTATTGTTGGAGTAAGATTATTGAAAGGAATAGAAAGCTCATTAATGTATTTGTAAAAAATAACATCATCTTGTTCTTGAAAAAGTAAAACAAAAGCGGACTGACCAATATTTCCACGCCTAGATTCATCATCCCACTTCACGAATTTAATTAATCCTTTTAAATTCATTGAAGTAAATGGAAGAATTACTAATGATTCTGGAACGAGACCTTGTTCTCCAGTTAAAACAGTTAAGGCTTTTATGCTAATATGCATAAGCTCCATTTGAGTAAATTTAGAAGGAATCCAAGCTACTGGATTTGGCCCAAGTTCATCGTTCATTTCAATGTAGGCAATACCCTTTATTATCTGATGTGTCATAATTACACGAAATTTTGTTGGATGAAAAATTTTTATGTTTATAATCTGTAAATTTTTCGCTTTTAACTAATAATATACTATTTTTATATAAATAATAATCGCTGAAAAAAAAAGATTTTAGATTATGTTTTTAATCCTAAATACATGAACCAGAAGCTACTTAAATAGCCAATTCTTACGATTATTACCAAAAATCCTGGAACTGTTAAACCTTCTAATAATCCAAAAATACAGAAGCACAGAGATCCTAATGAGAGATAGAGAAAATTTTTACGGATTGCTCCTGTAGATTGAAAAGCTTTATACATAAAACCTATACCTAAGAGAACTATAACCGAGATTAATAGCGCGCCCATCAAATATCCTGCAAGAGTATTTAGATTAACATTATAATCTATTAAATTTATTGTCGGAACTGCAGGGGGTGTAGGATTAAAATTAAAAGATCCTAAAGGATCTGTGAATAATACAATATCAAAGAAAATTAGGAGACCTAAGAACACTATAATAATATAATTTTTCAATTTTGGTGTCAATATTTTAGCTCCAATGTATATAGCAGTAACTATTGCAGGGGCAAACCATAAATATGACAAAATCGCAACTATTCCATTATTGGGCATATTTTGTTGAATAATTATAACCGTAAGGAAATCTAAAAAAACCCCTAGGAACATGAGACCCGCAAAAATGTTTGCTAAACCTAAATACAAAAGCATTTTAGCATCTGTTTTTCGTGATCTGTAAACACAAAATGAACCAAAAATAATCCCAAAAATCACCACTCCTGAAGCAGTAATTCCATCAATCCATCCATTTATATCTAAAGCCAATTTTAAATTTCACCATATAATTATTTTAAATTTAAATTACCTGTAAATTATATGATCTTTCAGTTTAATAAATAATATGTTATTATGAAGAAATCTTAAACTTAAGATTAAATTGGTATAAAAAGGACTAAGAAATTTGATATCATGAAGTTAATCTTTAACTTTCTCTAAGATTGAGATGATTCGGTAAATAGTTGTCCTCGCATGAAAAGGAATATTCGGATCCTGAGAAAGATCGTCCACCATATACATTACATTGCTCGCAAGAACACCAGGAGTCTCGTCTTCTTTATGTAATTCATTAATGCCTCTTTGCGCAATCCTTTTAATATTTCGAGGCACGCTTCTGTCTTGCATCATTCCATTTAAAAGTAATTCAACATCCTCAAAAGCTTGTTTCTCTTCATCAGTTAGTGCCCTTGGCATAAAAAAATTCACCAAAAGAAGTGTATTTAATAAATAGGAAATTTAACAAGTAAAATTTTTTTTATAATATAATTTTTTTGATTTTGGATTAATAATTAGTAGATTCCGAATTCACGAATTTGCTGTTTTAAATTTAGGATTTCTTCGTCAAATTCTTTTATTTGATTTTGAAATTTCTCGAAAAATTCATTAAATTCTTCAATTTTACCTTGATTAATTTCATTTACAAAATTATATGAGATTTTTAGAATAGTACTAAATATATGATCAAATTGTTCCGTAGAACTGAGAAGATTTTGAGTTACATTTTTACCTTTTTTTCTTACCATATTCCGGAGTTTGCCACGAGGAATTCTGATTCTATCTGTTAATTTATCACATTCACTGAGGAATTTGTAAGATTGAGCTTTATTTTCTTCTTTAAGTTTAGCTTCGATAATTTCTGTTCTCCAAGTATTCATTCTTCCTCTAGCAAAAGTATCAAAATTCAAAGAAATTGAATCTATACCTTCTCTTACTAGGAATCTAAGGAAATCAGGATCATCACTAGGAGCTTGACCACATATCCCTACTTTTCTACCATATTCATGAGCAGTTGCAATTAGATGGCTCACAGATCTTCTTATTGCTTCACTATTTGTATTATAATTGTAATTATTCATTAAGGGAATCATCTTTTCATTGTCTCGTCCAACCCCATAAGTAAGTTGAGTAAGATCATTTGATCCTATAGAGAATCCGTCAAAAAACTCGCTAAAAATATCAGCACAAATAATATTTGATGGAATTTCTGCCATAACATAAACTTTTAAATCGTCTTGACCTCGGATTAATCCTTCACTCTTCATAATATCCATAATCTTTTGTGATTCTTCGGGGCTTCGACAGAAAGGTAACATAGGAATAATATTCTTTAGGCCCCAATCTCTTGCTTTTCTAATCGCTCGTAGCTCTAGTATAAATGCTTGTTGAAATTCATCATGTACATATCGTGAACAACCTCTAAAACCTAGCATTGGATTATTTTCTTCACCTTCATATATCCATCCCCCAATTAGATTCATATACTCATTAGTCTTGAAGTCTGAAAGTCTTACTACGCACTCAGCCAAGCTTCCATCGGGTAAAGTTTTCCATACCCCCGCAGCAATGGTTGCAATCCCTTCAGCCAACTTTTCTATGTAAAATTCTTCTTTATTATCATATCCAACTGTTAATTCTCTAATTTTATCCAATGTTAGTTTTAACCTTATTATTTCTTGACTGAAAGGATCCTTATGATATAAGTCGCTTCTTTTTATGTTCTCTATCTTTTTCCGTTGTTCTAATAAAATATCATATCTCATTACTAGAGCCTCATAATCTATTAAGGCATTTGGATGAATTTGAATTTCATCATTTATAATGAACTCTAACCTGGCTAATCCCGTTCCATCTGGATATTTTCCAGAAGAGAGTGCCCCTTTAGGAATTCCTAAATTGACTAAGACTTTAGCTTTAGTTAATGGTAGTTTAGCAAATTCAATTGTATCAAAGTCATACTCAACATCCTTTAACCAAATTCTCGGTTCTCCTTCACTACAATCAATAGTTACATATTCTAATCCATTACGTTCTTGTTCCTTCATAATTTGGACAATATCATCAGCTCCTACTATAGATGCTATGTTTAATTCTCTCGAGACTATAGCCGCATGACAAGTAGGACCACCTCTTTCTGTAATTACACCCCCTAAATTCTGCATATAGGAAGTCCAATCGGGATTAGTTTCCTCAGTTATTAAAATATCTCCTTCTCGTAATAGGTGAGCATCATTTATGGATTCAATTATTTTAATTTTTCCATATCCAATTCTTCTACCAATAGCGATCCCTGTATTTTCGACGTATAATCCATTTTTAATTAACTCATCAGGATCCTCAAGAAGATAAAAAATTTCTTCAACATCGCCTTTAATGCTATGAACAGTTTCAGGACGAGCTTGAACAATATAGATTTTTTTATTATTTCCCACAGCCCATTCAATGTCCATTCTCCTCCCATAATGTTTTCTAATTTTTTGAGCATATTCAGCTAAAGTCAATACTTCATCTTCGGTTAGGCAGTATTTCAGTTGCTGGTCATCTGGTACATTAACTACTTCTGTACCAATTTTTTCAATACCCTTAGAAAAAATCATCATCTTTTCTTTCTTTACAAGTTCATGACGAATAATTCTAAGTTGCTTAGGATCATGTTTAAAGACAATAAATTCATCTCCTTTTTCTACCCCCTGAACAATTAATTCTCCTAACCCCCATGTACCTCTAATAACAATCACATTTGGGTTACCAGAATCGGGGTCTTCCGTGAACATTACACCTGAAGCCTTTACACCTCCTATTCCTCCAGCCATCTCTTGGACTCCTACTGAGAGTTTCACGCTAAAATGGTCAAAACCGGCTCGTTCACGGTACATTGTAGCTCTTGTGGTGAAAATTGAAGCCATATCCTTCAGTATATATTCAAGAATTTCCTTTTCCCCAGAGATATTTAAATGTGTATCTTGTTGTCCTGCAAACGAAGCATCTGGCAGATCCTCCGCTGTAGCTGAGCTTCTAACAGCAAAAGTAGAATTTTCTCCGATTTTTTCAATTAATTTATTGTAGGCATCTAAGATCTCATCTGCTAAGGAGTCTGGAATTTTAGATTGTTCAATGACGTATCTAATATTTGCACAAATTTTATCAACCTTTTCGACAGCTTTTATATCTTCTGACTTTAATTCGGTTGAGATCCTTTTAATATCTCTAGCAATTAAATCTCGAAGTGAAACTTCTTCTTCTTTAATTGTATAATAGTTGTTATTCAATACATAGTCAAACGCTTCTGAAGTTACAGCAAAACCAAGAGGAACGGAAATTCCAAAACTTAACAATTCTCCTAAAGATGCATTTTTTCCTCCTACAAGAGGTATATCCCCTACTCTGACATCTTCAAAGAACTTAATATATCTATAATCATTCATTTTAATAAGAAACTCCTAGGAATTGGAATAATGCTAATTTCTCTAAATAATAATAATTATTCTTCTAATTATAAATTAAACGTCAATAAAAAAACTAACGACAAAACTTGATTAATTTAACTCCCTTTCAAAAATTTCAAAATCAGAAGCAGTAAATAAACAGAAGATTACTTCTTTAATTTGAGTTTCGCCTTGTAAATATTCTTTTACGGTTGTAATCATAATTTTTGCACAGCGATCAATAGGATATCCAAAAACACCTGTTGAAATGGCTGGAAATGCTATAGATTTAAGATCATTTTCATCCATTAATTTTAAACTATTAAGTGTTGCATTATGCAATTTATTATCTTCATTCCCTTCTCCCATTCTTGGTCCTACAGCATGAATTACATGTTTAGTTTTAAGATTGCCCCCAGTTGTTATAACTGCGCCTCCAACAAAAGTGCTACCAATTTTATTACATTCTTGCTGGATTTCTGGCCCTCCTCTTCTTCTAATAGCATCAGCTACACCACTTCCTAATCTAAGTTGAGCATTGGCAGCATTTACAATCGCATCAGTCTCTAATTCTGTAATATCTCCTTGGACCAAATTTATTATTGAATTCTTTATTTTCAATTCTTTCATAATAATCAATTTGAATACTTATAGTAAAAATAAGTATAAAAAAAATAAAAAAAAAAATTATTCTTCACTGCCCTTCTTAAAGATTTCGTCCAATTTCGCTCTATCTTCTTCACTCATCTTACTCATTGCTTCCATGTTTTGCCGCATTAAATCCATCATTATTTTTTGAGAGATCATTTGGTTTAAAACAGGCAAGGCAATTCTCATTCGAGTTAATTCGTAGTGCATTGTCTTCGCGATTTCTCGCATCTCTTTTAATTCTTCGGGTGTCATTCCTTCTTCGCCAACACCAGGACAGTCTGCATCAACAACAATATAATTTTTTCCGTCAAACTCCAATGGATATGTACGACAACTTAATGGGCGATTATCATAAACTAAGCACTTTTTATCATCTTTATTATATAAAGGACACTTAACAGAAAGTAATTCTTTAATTGGAATTGTACCAAAAGGATCCTTTGGTTCCTTTTTTTCTTCACCTTCTTCTGGAGGTGGTGGTAATGGTTTTAAGATTAAATCAATTCCACCATCAGGTTTGTTGTAAATGTCTAAATAAGGCAAAAAATTTGATACAACTCCATTGCGTGCCCACATCTCTAAATCCCAGAACGTTATCGGAATTGGACCACGAGCAAGACAACAAGCATCACATCTGGTACATTTAAATGTAAATTTTGCCTTTGGTTTATCAGTTTCAACTTTTTCTTCTTTTTTTTCCTCGCTGACTTCTGGAGTTTGAGTTTCTTTTTCTTCATCTACCATTTGATTACTCACTCAATATATATTTCTGAAGATTTATTTAAGAAAGAAGAATTCAAACTAAAAAAAAAATTTTGTTATATTGTTATAAAACTTCACGAAGTCATGAAAAACTTTTCTTCGTTGAATAAGCGTCCAAGATTCAATAAGACAGGTTCAATATCATTTTTGTTATGAATTCCAGTACAAACGACTTTCCCTGTACTAAATATCAAAAAAACTGATTTAATTGGAGTATTAGACCGATAAATCAAACCTGGAAAGACTTCTGGTTCATAAATGGCATCTGGTAGTCTTAATAATGCCCTATCCAGATTAATTTGGTTAAAAAAGTCAGTAGTTATTACAATATTAACAACTTTAGGATGGATTGAATTTATGCTAATATTACTCTCAAGAATTTCATTAAGTTTTAAAATCAACCGATTTAATGCTATTTTAATATGATCAAATGATTTTAATCCAGTTAAAATCATTTTCCCATTCTTAAAAAGAATTATGACACATTTTGGATGATTTTCTCTAACAAAAAGTCCTGGAAAACGTTCTGAATTATATTCTGTATTTTGTATTCCTTCTGAAACTTTATTTAAATCAATTATTTTTCCCAGATTAAGAGAAGTTTTAGCAACTATATTTTGAATAGTATAAGTTAAACTTCTACCATGATCCTCTAATGTGAGGTCAGTATTCATTAATGGACTCCCAGAGTGTTATTAGTTGTAAGTTTTTACATTTAGTTATTAAGTTGGCATTCTATTTAATTATACTTCTTCCGTTTTTTCTCAATCATAAATATTTTTGGAATTAAATTCGGAAAAATCTAAAGAAAAGGGTTTAGATATTGTATTTTAAATAACTCTCAGAAAAAATATAACAATCAAAATTAAATAAGCTGACAATATGCCCTTTCTAACAAAAATTTTTAATTAAGCTAAATTTCTACTTTTATAATTGAATCTTTTAAGACATCTATCATGAAGCAAATAACATTGAAAAAAATATTTATCTGGATATTGCTTACGATTAACCTAGTATTCGCATTTGTTATCGGTTTAACAATTCCCATATTAGAAGCAGTGAGTTTTATGAATCTCGGATTTGTAATGATTCCTCTATTAATCATTCTTAACTACGTGATTATAGATAGATTTCATTATTATTTAAGGCATAATATTAACGAAGGAGATGACAAAGATGCAAATACTTAAAAAAATGAATAGAATTAAAAAACCAATTATTGAATATAATGAGCGTAAGTATATCTTTTCAATAAGATCATTGATTATTTTTGCAATTGGTGCACCAGTGTCGGCCTATTTAATATATTTATTTTTTGATTTACGAATTAATTACTGGCTTCATGAAATTGTAGTAAAACAGACTGCCTATTTTTTAAATTTGTTTTTTAATATGAGCGCGGAGGCTCAATTCGCGCCAAGTGGAAAATATGATTGGAGGTTTTTCATTCCTGGCAAAACCCCTATCTATTTTGAGACATTTTGCACTGGAATTCAAGCAATTTGCATTTTTGTAGGAATTATTATTTTCACACCACATAGCCAAGATCGAAAAACCAGAGAAGATATTATATGGAGGAAAACAAAAGCTCTTATAGTATCATCCGTCATTTTTTATGTAGTTAATATTATACGTATGTTAATCCAATTAGAATTATATTATATTGGTTATGAATGGAATGATATACATGTATCAATATCAGCAGCTTCTTCATTTATAGCTGCTATTATCGTCTTATTAATGCACAAATGGATACCAGAATTTATATTATCAATAATTTATATAGGAACTCTCATAAGTGAACCAATAAAGCAGAAACGGAAAAAAAAAGTAAAAGAACTGGTAGGACAAACGAACAAAGTTGACTTAAATATAATGCGCAAAGTATTAAGGATTGATAAAAAGAACTTCTCAAGAGAAATTTCCGCATGGTCTGAGAAATTGGGGTATACCATTGAGGGAGATTATTTGGTAATATCTCCCGATGAGGTTTCCACATTTGTAGCATTATTGATGCAAGATAAACCGTTTAAAAAGGAAACATAGTAAATTTTAACTGCTTTTTAATATTGAATTTTACTATTAATCATTATTTTATTGAATTATGTTAGATATTGAAACAGAACAAAAAGAAGTCCAAATTGATAACGTTACATTTGGTGGACTGCCTGGAAAAAATCCAATTGTTATGATAGCAACTGTTTTCTATGCAAAACACGCTGCTTTATTGGATGAAAAGACAGGTGAATTTGATAAAGCTATTCTCGAAAAAGAATTGAATTATTTTACTGAAATAATCGAAGATACCAAATTACAGGGAGTAATTGATGTTATTGGCTCTTATCCAGACGCTTTAATAAAACAATGTGAATATATCGCAGATAATGTGGAATATCCATTTTTAGTCGATGGTTTGAATGATTCATCCAGAATTCCGGCTATGAAAGGTTTGTGGGAAATAGGTCTACTAGATCGAGCTATTTTAAACAGCATTGATGAAAATACAACTGACGAAAGCTTAGAAGAATTAAAAGCAATTGGAGTAAAAAATGCTGTACTATTAACATTTGGAAATAGATATATCTTTCCAAAACAAAAGTTAAATTTTTTAAAAGAAACGTTACTACCTAAAGCAGAAAGAGCCAATATTGAAAATGTAATAGTGGATACAGCCGTATTAGATTTACCCTCAATTTCTATCAATTTTGAGGCAACAGGATTAATTAAAAAAGAATTAGGAATACCAACTGGTTTTGCTCCTGCAAACGCAATTTATGGATGGAATTTTATTAAAAAGTATGGTGAAGTAGCTCGGTGTGGAGCAATTGCTTCTATAATGACGTACTGTGCTTCAGCTCCTAGCGATTTTATTTTGTTTGGACCAATAAAGTTTGCAAAATGTGTCATACCTGCAATATCTTTAATCTCGGGGGTAAACTCATATTTCCAAAAAAGAGTTAAAAGAAATAAAATATCTGAGAAAAGTCCACTACAAGCTATTTTTTAAGCAATATATCTTAATAATAAATCTTGAGTATAATTTAAAAAGGCTGATAATTCTTTCTTTATCTTGTCCTTTTTGTTTTCGTCATCTACTAGAAATAAAAAGAACATAATATTATCTTCAATTTGAATTCTATGAAAAATAATTACTGAGTTAGCTACTTTAAACACTGCCTCATCTTGTTTTAAGGCTTTGAATCTTGCGAAAATTTTGAACAATACCGCAAATTGAGGTGCAGAAACCTCAAAAACGTTAATTACTTCTGATTTTGGAATTTTGGTTAATTCCATCGCTTTATTACTATAATAATCAGCTAGAACTAGTCCGTCTATGCTTAAAAGTTGTGTTAAGTAAGTTTTTGTTATTAACGAAAAATTTTTAAGGTTATGATTTATCAAATCTCTATTAGGACTTAATTTTGAGATTCCTGAAGAGAAAGCGCGTAAAATTGTAAAAATTTGAAAAATTGTTGTTATGTAGAATTCAACATGTTCATTTTGGGTAATTTCTCTTAATTTATTTTCAATAAATCCAATATTAGTTTGAATTTCTTCTGTATCTAAGATATCTGAATCACCTTTTGATAAAATATAGACAATCGGTGTATTTTGATTGAATTCTTTTATAACATTTTTTAAATTTTGTAGATATTCAATACTTTCATCGAATCTAGCTTTGTTTTTGATATCTATAAAGTAAAACATTAAATCTGCTTCATATAAATAAATTTCTGCTTTATCAATATATTTCTCTCGAAATCTCTTCTGGCCTCCTAAATCCCAAAGGAATATAGTTGCCCCTAAGGCTTCAATAGACTTAATACTAGCACCTGTTGTGGGTTTAAGACCAATCAATTTACTATATTTACGGTCTACCGATAATAGAAAACTTGTTTTACCTGAATCATCTAATCCTGCAAATAAGATTTTCATCTTTCTATGTGTTGTTATAGGAGTAGATGGACTATGTTCAATTTCGATTATTTTTGTTAAAAGATCTTGAAATTTATGTTCTACTTCTTCTCGTGGTGGATATGAATTATTCATTTCTTCATCAAAAGTGCTAAAAAATTCATAAACTATTGGTTTTATCCGATTTATGTTGTTGTATAAAAAACTTCGCTTATTTTCTTCTACTAGTATTGAAAATGCAGTAGGTATTGCAGTGATTTCAGAATTTATCCTAATAAAATGAAAATATGTAAGTGAAGTAGTTTTGAAATCAGGATACGGTAAAATTGCAAAATATTGAATTTTTTGAAGATCTTTCTCTTCGTGAATAATTTTATCACTTATAAATAGACTCAAGTTTTTTATGGAAATTTGAGTTATATCTCGGTATGATAATATTAGATCATCTTGATTTTTTTGTTCTGGAGTAAGCTTCTTTAACTCTTTCTCAGAAATATAATTAGGAAAGCAATAAATTGGTGTTGGGCCAAGGTCACCATATACACTAAAAACAAAACCCTTAACTATTGAAGATTTAAGTAATTCTTCCATGAGATTTATAGAAAAATTATGAATTTTAAGTAAGAAATTTCTTAATTTAATTTAAGTAAAGTTAATTATTAATAGCTTTATATTTAAATATAGATGTTTCTTGGAAGAATTGCGGAAAGTATAAGAAATAATCCGAATATCTCAGAAAAGAAAGAGATTAACCCAATTGTACAATATATCGATAATAATTCTTTCAAAAGTTCAAAAATTTTCACTGATATTGGCGAAGATTCCGCATCAATTGAAGATAATGAAAAATTAGTCTTAGTTACTACAGATAGAATACGTACTTCCTTTATTGAGAATTTTCCTTTTGGAGCAGGTTTTAGTTCTATCTTGGTAAGTGTTGATGACATTTATGCATGTGGTGGAACACCTCTAGCTGCTAGTATCATTATTTCTGTAAAAGATCCTAAAGCTTGTAATGAAATTTTAAGAGGGATTTGTGAAGGGTCGAATAAATTTCAAGTTCCTATTATAAGGGGGCACACTAATGTTGGAAGCGAATGCTTTGAGCTAAGTTCTACTATGATTGGTGAAATAAATAAGGATGATTATATATCTGCTGGTGGTGCTCAAGTTGATGATGATATAATATTAGTAGTTGATTTGGATGGAAAAATAGGAAAAGCCAGTAAACTATATTATGATACCACCACCTTTAAGTCATCAAAAGAAGTTCTTTACAAAAGGAAAGCCATGAATGAGGTTGCAAAACATCATTTACTAACTGCTTCAAAAGATATCTCAAATGGAGGTATCTTTGGGACATTATTGCAAATGATCAAATATTCAGAAGTTGGAGCTGATATTAATGTTAAAAAAATTAAGATTCCTCCTATTTTAGCTCAGAATGAATATGATTTAGATACTTACATTAAAATGTATTTAACTACTGCTTATTTAGTAACAGCTACAGAATATAATTCTAATAAAGCAATTGAATTATTTAAAGAATATGAATTATATGCTAACGTAATAGGGAAAATTATTGATGAAAAAAATCTATTAAAGATAAATGATGGCGAAAAATCTATTGAAGTTATCAGATTTTAAAAATAGTATTGATGGTGTAATTAGTGTAATTGGAGCAAGTGAAATTAGTAAAGATATTCGAGAAAAAACTGTTGAAATTGGAAGACTAATTGCTAAAAATAATTATGCTATAGCCTGTGGAGGCCTTTCAGGTGTAATGGAGGCTGTATGCAAAGGCGCAAAAGAAGAAGGGGGTTTTACTATAGGAATAATTCCCTCTATTGAGAAATTGAGTGCAAATAAATATATAGATTTAGTAATTCCATGTCCATTTTCACAAGCGAGAAATATTGTTGTTGTTCTAACAGGCGATGCAGTTTTAGCAATAAGTGGTAAAGCTGGTACGTTATCTGAAATATCTTTTGCATGGATATATCAAAAGCCAATTATAGCATTAATGGATGTAGATGGTTGGTCATCAAAAATTGCTAATCAAAAATTGGATGATAGGAGATCTGACATGATATATGGAGTGAAAACTCCTCAAGAAGCAATAAACAAAATTAATGAGTTAATTAAAAAATAAATAAATTAAAAAATTCTGATTTTGATAATATTTTCTAAATTTTTTGCAGTCGTAAAAAGAAATATTCTTCCTTTCCTTTTTGATTGATGACTTTAAAGCCTATCTCTTTTACTAAATCAAAAAAATAATTGATTTCCTGCTCTTTATTCCAGCGTGTTCCATAACCAGTTATTATCTCTTTATTTTTGAGTATTATTTTCATTAAAATTGCATAAATTTGTTTTTCTTTATTTTTATTTTTTGGAATTACAGGATCCCATATTAAAAACTCGCCTTTTTCTTTCAAAACCCTATGAATCTCTTTAAATATAGTGGTATGATCACTTTTTGGCATGTACATGACTGAAAAAAATGCTGTTACAGTGTCAAATGTGTTATCAAGGAATTTTAAATCTTTAGCGTTCATAATGATTTTTAGACTCTCAGAATCTCCTGATTCAAGAGCTTCTTCAAGTTCACTTTTTCTAAAATCTATTGAAACAACATTAAGACCTTTCAATTGGCCTATTATGCCTTCTCCTCCACCACCTATGTCTAGAATCCTTCCATCAATGCTAAAGTTGCTTAAATTAATTTCTTGAGGGTGTGTAAAGAAATAATTCACTCCTTCTCTTTTACTTACAAATTTTTCAATTTCCGTCTTATTAGCATACCACTTTTCCTCAATTTTCTTACCTATTAATTCTCCAGATTCTAAATAATTTTTTATGGTATCTTCAGTTTCTCCGCTTGTGAACATTTCTACAATTTCCAAAATATCATAATATTTGATATTGTTGAGTTCTCTCATATTATTTTTAAATTTGGGGGTATTATTAGTTTTATTATTTCTTTACATTTTAGTTTATAATGCAAAATCTAAATAAGGAATGCTATAATTTTTTATCTTACAAAAAGAATATATTTATATACCAATTACTTTTGTAACTTTAAAGTAGGTGAAATTTAACTGTGGAAAAAGATATAAAACAATCCATTCTGTATTTGAAAAAGGATGAAACCGAAACAATTGTAAGAACAAATAAGCTCTTATTCACAGGTTTAGATGAGGCTGGTAAAACTAGTATAATTTTATCGCTTCAAAGAGAATTTTCTAAAATCGCAATCTTATCCCCTACCAGAGGAGCACAAAGAAGAGTATTTGACTTTTTGGGAAAAGAAATTGCAGAATGGGATCTAGGGGGACAACTGGCTTATCGTATAGCCTATTTAAAAAACCCTGGTAAATATTTTGAAGGAACTGAAATCGCAATATATGTGATTGATATTCAAAATAAGCAGAGAATCGCTGAAGCGATAAGTTATTTTAAAGATGTAATAGAACAATTTAAAAAACTCGAGATTGAACCACCGATTTATGTTTTTCTCCATAAATATGATCCTGCTCTAAGAAGAAGTGCTCAAAATGAGATGGAGGCAGTGGTAATTGATTTAAAAGACAAAATAAGAGCTACTAAGTATAAGGAAATATATTATTATGAAACCTCGATTTATGATTTTGGATCAATTATTGCTGCAATGTCCGAAGTCTTATTAAGCTTGTATCCAAAATCGGAGTTAATTGAAAAAACTATTATTGAATTTGCTAAAAAAGTAGATTCCGAAGGAGTAGTTGTAATTGATGATAATTCTCTCATAATTGGCTCCTATTATAAAGATGAGGAAACTCGTCATATTCTTACTGCAAGTACGCCTTATTTTCTCACGCTTCACGATTCATTTCAATACACAGGCGTAGAAGAGCGACAAGAGAATCGGATGATTGTGCAGCGATTTGGTAAAAATTTCATCTTCAAAGAAATCACACTAAAAAAAACTGGGATGCCATACTTCCTATTACTTCTCAAGGAAGACCCTGTCTTTCGTAAGGAAGATCTCGAATCATTTGCTAATTTATTGAGAGAAATCTTATTTAAGTAATTCAATGTATTTTTCTTCTCAAATGTCTTAATTTTAATATTATCAGGATAATTTAAGACATATGTCGGACTATATC
>JAEOTW010000229.1 GCA_016839655.1 Promethearchaeota archaeon
CCATTAAAATTATTTTTATGGTTAGTGATAACATTGCATATTTGTGAGTTAAAAAGAAAGGCATTAGCTCCAGCGCCTATTTCAATGTTTTTAAAGATGTTTTCCAATCCAATCTTCAGACTTTTGCCTTCCCCTAATTCGTTTATTATAGAACAAAGATATTTTCGGGTGTCTAAGTCAGTTTCATTATAAATTTTATCAAGTTTTGGGTTTTCTAAGTTTTTCCTTAAAAATTTCTTTATAATTCCATTATGAACGATTAGATATTTCTCTTTAATATTGATGGGGTGGACATTTTCGAACTTCTTTTTCCAAGGAAGAGTTTTTCTTGCATGAACCAAAAGAAATCGAGTCTTTATTTTAGTAAGGCTTTTCCAATCTGCGTGGTAAATGGGAGATATATCTCGCTTTATTACAAGGTTATTTTCATCTTCAGAGAGATATGCAAATCCCCAACCTAATCCATGGTGTCCGAGGATATCATATTTCCTAAAATAACGCCAATGGCAAGATTTCAAGTATTTTTTTAAAATTTTATAATCTATATAAAAAGGCTCAAGAGAGCATTTAAAGAACATACGGCACAAGAGTAATCACACAGAATAAATTAATCTAAATATAAAAATTAAGACTAACCTAAAAAGTAAGCGGATATAGAACCGTTATCATGACAACTTATAAGAATGTTTAGCTCTGAATCATATTTCATGTCATTAACACAAGAATCGCTTTTAAGATCAGCAATCAATTGACCAGAACCAACTTTTAGCAGTAAAATTTTCCCTTTAGTAGTTCCAATAATCAAAAATTTCTCAGAAAGAATTTCTACTAGAAGGAAGCATTCTAGATTAATACTCTCAATCTCCCATTTTTTCTCTAATTCGGAATTAAAACACAAAACTTTTGAAGTAAATTCAATGTCTTTAATATCTTTAGAATCTTCAAAAAAGCTAAATGAGTAGGTACTTGTTAATAAATGTGATTCATTTTCAATTATAAAAGAGGTACATTGCCATACGAAATCTTCAAATTGGAACGATGTAGATTCTTTAAGAGTATTTTTATCGATTATGTGAAGTTTCTTGTCGTCTCCTCCGTATACAATTAAGTCTTTATCGTTAGATTTTAGATTTGAAATACAACGAATTTTATCCGTATAACGCTTGAACCATAATAATTCACCATTATCTCCCTTATAACTACGAATTGTTCCGTCGTTTCCACAGGCTATTATTTCTCTTGCCTGAGGATTTTTAGAATCTTGCCATAGAATAGCGTTACCAATTCCATCTTCAAATAGTTGCCCCCATAATAACGACCCATCTAAAGAATTTAGACATCGTATACTCTTATCAATTGAATATGCTACAATTTCTTTAATACCATTAAAATTAACATCAGAATATAAGAATCCACTAATAGAGGCACCAAATTGATGTGCCCAAAAAGGTTCTAATTCATAAGAGGAATTACATTTGAAAGTTCTTAATATTCCGTCTAAACCTCCCAAGATAACTTCGTTCTTACCGTCGCGATCAATATCACATATTTTTACTTGCCAAATGGAGGATTCTTTAGAAATTTCTAATTCATTAATTTTTTTTCCGCTTAATGAAAAAATAAGGAGTTTCCCGGAATTAGTGAAACCTATAATTTCTTTTTGACCGTTGTTGTTGATATCTCCTATTTCAATTCCAAGAATTGAGTCACTGGAATGGAAGTCCCATCGTTCTTTAATATTCACCATTCTTACATCATCTTAACTTACACAATTTTGTTAATAGGTAAGTAATTGAAACAGAAATTATTTTTAATAAAATATAATTATATATAAATTAAAAATTAATTAAGAATAACATTAAAATAAAATTTTACTAAGAGAGAATTGAAATGTCAGAAGAAAGAAATATAGACCCCTTTTTGTTATTTATTTTAATTCTTAGTGTTATCGCAATTATATTGGAAATAATTGGTCCTTTTGCAGGCTTTTATTTAGGTGGCTATGGCAATAGATATTCTTGTTTGGGTTGTGGATATAGTACAGGTGTTGATCTTGCACTTCAAATCATCGTTCTAATACTATTCGTGATTCAGATAGTCATTGCTTTGAACGAATTACTACCGAATAAATTCATTCCTATGGATGTTATCAAATACGGTATGTATATAGCAATTACCTCTATTGCATTTACAGTTATTGGACTTGCCGCTTTTGGGATAGCATATAGTTGGTACGAATGGTGGCCGGAATTAGGTTTTTATGGACTTGTAATAGGTGGAGTTCTTAATACAATCCTGTTCTTTTTACGACAAAGAAATAAATAATCCATTTTTTTTTTTATTATAGCATTAAAATTTGAAACAAAACTCCAAAATTTTTGCTAAGTTAAATTTGATCATTTCCTAGAATAAGAAAGAAATTTAAATCTTTTACACAATTCTCATAAACAACGGTAATTAATTTA